>JBDTOH010000413.1:0-5454 GCA_039933355.1 Gemmatimonadota bacterium
CCTGGACCGCGCCGAGCCGCCGCACGACCTCGGCGGGTGGTTCGGGTGTGGGCTTTGAGATGAGCTGATTCGAGAGCCGGCTCGCGGCAATACCGGGCGCAGTCACACGGGCGCCTCGAGCCGGGTCGCCATGCTCACGGGCACGGGGCTATTGGCGACGCCCGGTGCTGGCATTGCCCTCGTGGAAGCGCGGAGATCCGGCGTTAGGCATGAGGCCGCCGGCGTCGGTGCGGAAAGCATAGAGCGCGCCGCCCTTTCCTTGAACGTCGATCGAGGCGATGTAAAGGGTCCCGCCGGGTGCGATCACCGGCGAGCTCCAGGTGGCGTCGCCGAGGAGCGGCGTCGACCACTTCTCGGCGCCGTTGCGGAGGTCGAGTGCGTGCAGCTGTCGAGCGGACTCGGACCCGACGTACAGCGTCCCGTCGTCTCCGAGCGCCGGCGACGAGTAGAGATCGCCTCCAACCGGGTTCTGCCAGAGCAAGCCCGATCCGTCGGCCTTGATGGCGTAGAACACGCTCTGGGTGTCCGCTTTGGTTCCGAGATACACGTTGTCGCCGGCGTCGACGGCGGGCGTCGCCCGAAACTCTCCGGTCATTCCCGGTGGCGTAAACTCCCACAGCTTCTCACCGGTACTGCTCCTGAGCCGGTAGACTTTGTCGTGCACGGCCACGAACACGCTCGAGTAGTCCGCGGAGAACGCAGGAGAAGACAGGTATTCCCCGGATGTCGCGAAGGTCCATCGCCGGGTTCCCGTCGGCGTTACCGATACGATGGAACCGACCGCCTGGAGATAGATATTGCCCGCTGGATCGATGATCGGCGCGTTGATGATGAACCCGCCGACGAGGTGGCTCCACTTGAGCTGGCCGTCGACGGCAAAGGCATAGAGCTCCCTACCGCCGACATAGATCGTATTGTCCACCGCGATCGCGGGATTTTCCATCCCGACCATCGGATCGTGAGTCAAGACGGGCTTGGACCATCGAAAGGCTCCGTTGCTGTCGATGGAATAGAGGGACAGCGACGCATTGCTCGTGTTTCCCGGCGTGCGGCCCTCTTCGACCACGAAGTAGATATTGCCTTGGCTGTCGAGCGTGGCGCCTCCGCGAACCTCCTTGCTGCCTAACGGATGCTCCCACACCTTCACCAGGGCGAGGGTCAGCTTATAGAAGGCGTTGCCGGCATAGACCGGATAGTTGACCCCGCGCGACGTACCGATGTAGATGTGGTCACCCACCAGGGTCGGCGGGCCGTAGTAGAAGCCGACGGTCCCCGGTGCGAACATGTGCAGCAGCCGGCCCGAGAGCGGGGGCGGCGACGGCGGGGGCGGCGGTGGAGGCCCGGGCGACTGGGTGCCATGGTCCCCGCACGCGCCGAAGGCCAGCAGGAGCCCTGCCATCATCATCGGGTGACCCGACAGCATACCCGGCGCAGCTCGACCGGAGCTCATCATCGGAACCTCCATTGGGCACACCAACTGACCGGCCTGCCGCAACAGCCGCTACGCACGATCGAAGAGCGCTTCGATCGATCGGACCTCGCCGGGCTCGAGCTCGAAGTCGAACGTACCGAGATCGTCCGCCATGTGCTCTGCCGACGTCGTACCGGTGAGCGCGATCATCCCGACCGCGAGCGCAAAGCGAAACACCACCTGGGCCGCGGTCTTCCCGGTCCGCGCCGCGATCCGAGTCAGCAACGGTTGCCGCAACACCTCGCGATTGGCGGTCAGCAGCGAGAATCCTTCGTACCCCATGCCCCGCTCGCTGCAGAATCGCCGAACCGACCGATCCCATCCCGTTGTCGCAAAGCACCGATTCTGCACGAGGGCGGGCTTGACCGAGGCACCGGCGTAGAGCTGCTCGAGCTGCGTGATCGTGACGTTCGAGATGCCTAACAGCCGGGCCCGGCCGGCGCCGTAAAGCCGCTCCATCGCATGCCACGCCTCCCAGTCGGGCGCGGCGAGTCCCTCTCGCCGGGACGGCCCGTGGAGCAGATACGAATCGAGCTGCTCCACGCCGAGGTGCTCGAGCGAGCTGTCGAACGACTGCTCCACCTGCTGTGCAACCGGAGCCTTCTTGTCATACGGCAGCCGATGGTCCTGGCCGTCGACGAAGGTGAACTTGGTCTGGAGGAACACGTCCTCGCGGTTGAGCCCACCGCCGGCAATTGCCGCTCCCACCGCCTCGCCAACGGCGGCCTCGACGTAGTGACGGCGCTGATTGGCGGTGTCGATGCCCCGAAACCCGGTGTCGATCGCCCTGCGGGTTAAGCGGGCGGTCTCAGCCTCCTTCCATGCGGTCCCGTAGATCAAGGCCGGTACCCGCACACCGTGGACGAGAGTATGACGCTCGACGCCGATGAGGTGCTCCTCGTGAACGTCCGTTCGGCTACTTGATTGGTTCCATCTTCCAGAATGCGATCCCGCCCGCCTGCTGGCCGACATCGACGGTTCCGACTTTCGCCAGCGCGACGAGGTCGTAGACGTCCACTTTCCCCGGCTCGGCGCCCACACCCTCGACGCTCACGAACGCGTACCGTGAGTCGGCGCTGAGCGCGACCCCGTGTGACAGCGTCGTCGAGCTCTTGAATTGCGCTGCGCTCGTTCCCGTGGCGAGATCGAAGACCTGGACTCCCCCGCCCTGCTTGAGCGACGCCACCAGGTACTTGCCGTCCGCGGTCGCGGCCAGATTGTATGGACCGCGGCCGGTCGCGAAGCGGCGGGTGATGCTCCACCCGTCCCGGTCGATCTCGAGAATCTGGTCGGCCTTATTGCAGGCGACGTAGATCTTCTTCCCGTCGAATGACGGCTGCGCCCAGGTCGGCGAGCAGGTGTTAGGCGTCATCTGGTGCGACATGCCCCGGTATCCGACGTCCGCCGGATCGACCTCGGGTTTCCCGGCGGCCGCGACCGGCGCCATTGCCTTGAGGTGTTTGCCCATCTCTCCGCGGTCGTCGGCCGCGAGCGTACCTTCCTTGCCCTTGGCCAGCGAGAAGCGGCGCGACACCTTGAAGGTGCGGGTATCGATCTCCACCAGCTGGTCGTCCATCATGCAGCCCGAATAGTGGAACCGGCCGCTCGGGTCGATTCGGCTGCCGTGGGGCATGGTGCAGGTGATGACCCGGGAGACTTCCGTGTTGGTCGGCGTGTAGATCACCGACTGCGACGACGGGACCATATCGCCGTGGAGATTGAAGTTCGCGGCGATCGCGTAGAGTCCATCGGGCGAGATGTCGATCGAGGCCGGAAAGTTTCCGAGCAGAATCCCCGGACCCACGAGGGTATCGGGGCCGAGCGCGTAGCGCCAGTACTTCCCGTCCGGGAACCCATGCCCCGTGGTCATGTGGAGGTATTTGCCGTCGCGCGAGATCGCCAGGCCGTGCGGGCCTTCCATCTCGGCGGCCATCTCCCCGACCTGAATGGTGCGCTCCACGATCACGCCCTCGGGCCCGAACCTGATCCGGTGGATCAAGTCGGCCGATTCCGCGCCGACGTAGATCCAGTACCGGGCGGTCGGCGGGAAGGGTGTTGATTGGGCTCGAGCCGGACCGGGGAGTAACAGACCAAGGCCAAAGGCTACTGATGACTTGCGCATGAGGCCGACCGTCCGCATCGTCTAAGCGATTCCTACCACACACAGCATATCGGGGTTTCCATGAAGCTAATCCGTTCGGCGGGGCACGCCATTCGACTTGCGGTGAGCCTCGGGCTTCCCGGCACGGCGCTCGTCGCCCAGGCTCCGGTGGCGAAGATCGTCGCGGAGCCCACGTCCCTCAAGCTCACGGCCGGCGACTCGGTCCGGATCAAGGTCAAGGGCGTGGACGGCCAAGGGCGGGATGTCCCCGGGGCAACGATCCGGGTGTTCGGAACCCGGCGCGGGGTGGGATACGACGAGGGGATGGTCAAGGCGTTCACGGCGGGGAGCAATACGCTGATGGCGTTCGCGGAGGGCACCGCCGGCGGCGCGCCGGTTCAGCTCGAGATTCCGGTGACCATCAGCTGGCCGCCGATCACAAAGCTCGCGATCGTCGCGGGCGACAATCGGTTGTACACCGGGTCCACATCGGCGCATGCGGTCAAAGCGACCCACGCCGACGGCAGCGGCCGGCCAGGTCTGGTCGCGAGCTGGCGGAGCTCGAACCCGCGAGTCGCGACGGTGGACCGATTTGGGAATGTTCGCGCCCTCACCGCGGGGTCGGCGATGATCACGGCCGAGGCGGAAGGCGTCTCGGCAACGACGACCCACACGGTGGTCGCCAATCCAGTCGCATCGATCGAGATCGGCATCCGCGATACGACGCTCCGCACCGGAGACGCGATCCGTCTCTCCGCCACGGCGCGCCGCGCGGACGGTCAGCCCGTGGCGGACGCGCCGATCTCCTGGACGTATACCTATCAGCCGTCCGACAGCGTCGGGCCGAGCGGATTTCCCGGGGGCGCGGGGATCATCCAGTTCGGCCTCTTCGCCGCGAACTATCCGGGCCAGTACACGCTGGTGGCCCGTTCGGGGAACAGCTTCGCCGAGCGCACGCTCGACGTGAAGGGCCGGAGCGTCCGCCGGCCGATCAAGGTCACCAGCCGCGGGTCGATCACGAACAGCCACACGTCGGATCTCTGGCCCTGGACCGGCAAAGACGGCCGCGACTATGCGCTGGTCGGCACCTGGGGCGGCGACGGCTACGCGTTCACCTACGACATCACCGACCTCAACAACATCGTCAAGACCGACTCGGTCAAGATCGACGCCCGCACCATCAACGACGTCACGGTCTCGCCCGACGGCCGGTACGGCGCGCTGTCCAGGGAAGGGGCGTCGAACCGGGTCAACGGCGTCGTGATTCTCGACCTCGCGGTCCCGGCCCACCCGAAGATCGCCTCGACGTTCAATCAGGAGCTGACCGGCGGCGTCCACAACATGTTCGCCACGAACGACAATCTGTTCGCGGTGTCGGGGGGCGCCAAGTACGTCATCATCGACGTGAAGGACATCTACAACCCGAAGTATGTGAGCGAGTACCGGCATCCTAACGCTCGCCTCCATGACCTCTGGGTCCGCGACGGGATCGCCTACTCGGCGCAGGGCGGCGCGGGCACCGTCGTAGTCGACGTGGGCAACGGGAAGTACGGCGGCACGATCGAGAAGCCGAAGCTCATCACCGTGTACGAGGTCAACAGCGGCCACGAGATCTTCCCGTACGTGCAGGCCTCGACCGGGAAGACCTATCTGTTCATCGGCGACGAGGAGATGAACCGGTCCAACCGGGTGTGGGCCGGGACCAACTACCGGAACGAGATGACGACGCCGGGCGGCGTCCCGCAGACCTCCGGCGGGTTCGTCCACATCGTCGACTTCACCGACCCGATGCACCCCAAACCGGTCGCGCGCTATCAGCTCGAAGATTTTGGATCGCACGACATCATCGTGCAGGACGACGTGCTCTATCAGGCATACTACG
>JBDTOH010000414.1:0-5448 GCA_039933355.1 Gemmatimonadota bacterium
GAGAGAGCGGCAATGAGGGGCGACGTAGCCTTCGATCGGACTTCTTCCGAAACGGACTCTTTGTCGGGCTCCAAGGAGTCGCCGCACGTCGCGCAGTAGTTGCCGGTACCGGGTGTGCCGCACTGGGGGCAAACGGTGGCACGCTGAGGTCGCGATGTCATGTCGAGCCTCCAATGGGCGACGCCGGAGGGAATGTGCTGCTACCGAGGCGATCACGAGGCCGTTCTCTTGACTACCCTCCCGGTCGGAGGGGCTAGACCGCTATTCTGAGACGCGGTCCGCTCGCAGCGAGTCTCAGTTTAGCTTTAGGGCGAGTTCCTCCGGCGGCACTAGAAGTGACTCGGCCGGGACACGGCATCAGCGGACTCATCGCCCCACCATTCGGAGGACCAGTGAAGAAACCACGTGTGAGAGCGGTCTTGGCAACGATCGTGGGCTTGGCGGGATGCGGCGGGCGGTCCGTGACGTCGGCGCCGACTCCCTCCGGTGATCTGCCCCCCGGCCTCGACGCCATTCGCGAAGAGGACATGCGTCAGGACCTCTACGCGCTCGCCGGCGATCATTTCCGGGGACGGGAAGCCGGGACCCTCGATGAGCTCAAGGCGTCCGCTTGGCTCGCCGAGCGCGATCGGCAGGCCGAGCTCGAGCCCGCCGGCGACGACGGCACCTACTTCCAGTTCTGGTCGCTCGCTCGGGTCAGACTCTCGACCGGGAGCTCGATCGCCGTCGGTTCCACCAGGTTTCCGCTTGGCTCGGACGCCGTCGTGATCTCACTCAAGACGGCGATCGTCGACGCGCCGATCGTCCAGGGGGGCGACGGCCGGTCGCTCTCCGCCGCCGACGTTGCGGGGAAGGCGGTCGTGGTACAGATCACCAAACCCGCCGCCTCGTTCGCGCCCGACGTCTCCCTCAGGGCCACTCGTTATGCGCTCGCGGCCATCAGCGAGCGGGCCGCGGCGATCGCGCCCCTTGGGCCGGCCGCGATCATCATGGTCTCGGATGCCGTCGCGGATTCCGGCTGGGGCTTCGTGTCGACGTGGTTCCGGAACGGTAGCTTCGGGCTCGAGTATGGAGCGTCGTTCCTCGGGCCGGCCCCCGCCGTCCCGGTGATCTGGCTGCATCAGAGCGCGCTGTCGGGGCTTCAGGCGTCCAACCAGCGGCTCTCAGCGACCCTGTTGTTCGAGCAGTTTCTCTATCCGTCGGTCAACGTCATCGCGCGTGTTCAGGGGACCGATCCGGTCCTCAACAAGGAATACGTCCTCTTCAGTGCCCATCAGGATCACGACGGGATCAAGCCGCCCGTGGCGGGAGACTCGATCTGGAACGGAGCCGACGACAACGGCAGCACCAGCGTCGGGATTCTCGGGATCGGCCGCGCGTTCGTGAAGCATCCGGCCAAACGGTCGGCCTTGTTCGTGTGGCACGGCGCTGAGGAGAAAGGGCTGCTCGGCTCCCGCTATCATGCCCTCCATCCGGTCGTTCCGAAGCAGTCGATCGTCGCGGTCATCAACGCGGACATGATCGGAAGCAACCATCCCGACTCGGCCGCGCTGCTGGGGGTTCAGCCGCCGCACCGAAACTCGGCGGATCTGGTCGCGATGGCTTACCGTGCCAACGCCCTCGTCTCCAAGTTCGTGGTCGATACCCTATGGGACCGGCCGAGCCACGCGGAGGGCTGGTACTTCCGAAGCGATCACGTGCCGTATGCGCAGCAGGGCATTCCGGCGCTCTACTTCAGCTCGTTGCCGCACCCGCTCTACCACACGCCCAAGGATGAGCCCGACAAGATCAACTACTCCAAGCTGACCCGAATCGCGAAGTGGATGTACGCGACCGGATGGTTCGCGGCGAACGCCCGCGACCGAGTGAAGCTCGACCCGGGCCTCAAGACTCAAGCGGATTCCCCGCGGTGAACCGCTGGGCCGGCGCCGTGGTTGCCCTAACGCTGGCCGGGTGCGGCGACGCCGCCGGACCCCCGGAGCCCGCGCTGGCGTGGGAGGCAACCCAGGTGCTGCTGCGGGACCAGGCGATCACAGCCGACAAGGTTATGTATCGCTCGGACGGCTACCGGATCGTCGGGGTGGTGTGCCGCCCGCTGGGCAGCGGTCCGTATCCGGTGCTCATGCTCAACCACGGCGGATGGAGCGGACTCGGCACCGAGCTGGACGCCTCCGTGAGCGGCTGCGCCGCGGTGGCCCGCAACGGCTACGTCGTGCTCGAGTCCTCGTATCGCGGCGAGGACGGTTCGGAGGGGCCGATCGAGCTCTGTGCGGGGGAATCCAGAGACGTGCGGCGGATGCTCGACATCGTGCTCGCTCAGTCCTACGCCGATCCGACCCGGGTGAGCGTGCTGGGCGGCTCGCACGGTGGCTGCATAACATACGGCGCGATGGAGAATGGCTTACCGGCCCAGCGTGCCGTCGCGCTGGCGGGACCGTCCGATCTCGGTGCGCTCTACGACGCAATGGCCGACTCGATCGCCGCGGGAGTGACCGGCGATCGTCTGTCGCTGTTCCAGCTGTTCCTCGCCGAGTTCAGGCGTATTCTGGGCGGCAGCCCGGAAGAGAAGCCGGCGGTTTACGCGGCGCGTTCTTTCCTGCCGCGGGCGAACGCGGTCGCCGCCTGGAGCGGACGGCTCATGATCCAGCACGGCACCGACGACGACATCGTCCCCGTCGAGCAGTCGTGTGCGCTCGTCAAGCTGATGGGCGGCTTCGAGATCTACCACGTCGACGACGCCGGTGCGACCACGCCGGCGCCTCCCGAGAAGTGCGCCTCCTTCGGTCTGACGTGGCAGGGTGCGACGCGGCCAGGGCAATGGCCCGGCCGACGGTATTTCGTGGTGTACGACGGAGTCGGGCACGGCTCCGGCAAGAATGCGGACCGGCTCAATGCGGATACGTTCGCGTTCTTGTTCACTCCGTAGGGCGGTAGGGCGGCAGGAGGGGAGCCTCCAGCCGTCGAGCTCTTCCCGCGAGTTAGCAGCCTCTCGGGCGGACGAGTCTAACGGACTACTCGGCCCGGAGTGCCTCGGTGGGTGTGATGCTGCCCGCGCGGCGGGCCGGCAGCCACGTCGCTAGTGCGGCGGCGGCGAGCGCTGCGACGGCCGCGACGACAAACGTACCCGGATCGCCGCGCCCCACGCCGAACAAGAGCCCGGCGAGCAGCTTCGAGCCGGCGGCCGCGCCGAGCAGGCCGAAACCGGTGCCGAGCGCGGCAAGCGTTAGGCCCCCGCGCATCACCAAACCGGACACTTCGCCCCGGGTTGCGCCCAATGCGATCCGGATCCCGATCTCGCGGGTGCGCTGCGAGGTCGCGTAGCTCAGCACGCCGTGGATGCCGATCAGCGCGAGCACCAGCGTGACCGCCGCGAACGCCCCGAGCACCATCATCGCGAATCGGCGCTGGCCGATGGATTCGAGCAACGTCTCGGACAGCGGCTCGACGCCGTAGATCGCGAGCTCGCGGTCTCCGCTCCAGATCGCCTCACGGACCGCTCTCGCGAGCAGGGTCGGGTCGCCGGCGGTCCGGACCAGGAGTACTCCCGAGCTGGAAGGCGCCTGGGCGAGGGCCGCGTAGACGCCCGGCGCCGCCGGCTCGGTCAGGCCGCGGAACCGCTCGTCGCCCACCACGCCGACAATTCGCCGGGGAGTGCCCCAGAACCTGATCTCGTGGCCGATCGGATCCTGGGTCGGGAAGAAGCGCTTGGCCGCGGCCTCGTTGATCACGGCGACGAGCGGCGCCTTGCCGTCGTCCGCGGGCTCGAGCACCCTCCCGCTCACCCGCCTAACGCCGAGCGTGGTGAAGTACCCGGGTGAGACGAGCCGAACCGAGATCTCGGGCCAATTCCTCCCCTCGGCCTCGCGTCCGACCACGGCGAACGAATTCGTGAAGCCGGCGTCGAGCGGATGCGCGCCCGCGATGGCGGCGGACTCGACGCCCGGTATGCTCCGGACCCGGTCGAGCAGCTCGGCGTTGAACCGGTGGATCTCGGTCCAATGCGGCCAGACGGCAAAGTTGCGCGGATACCGCGTTGTGGGAAGCTGGTATTCGGCCTTGAGGACGCCTTCGGCGCGGAAGCCGGGGTCGACCTCCAGGACGGTCCGAAAGCTTCGGATGAGCAGCCCCGCGCAGACGACCAATGTGACCGAGAGCGCCAACTCGGTCACGACGAGCGCCTCGCGGAATCGGCGGCCGCCCCGGCCTCTCGAGCCGGCCGGGCTTTCGCCTTTGATGATCCTCATAACGTCGATCCGGAACGCCTGCACCGTCGGAACCATCCCGAAGACAATCCCAACCACGAGCGACATGGCGAACGTCACGCCAAGGACCCGGGCGTCGATGCCGACTTCGCGGAGCCGCGGGATGTCGGCGGGGGCGAGCGCCAGCAGCAGCTTGAGGCCTCCGAACGCGACGGCAACGCCGGCCGCCGCGCCTAACAGCGACAGCAGGAGCGCCTCGACGACGAACTGACGGCTCAGCCGGCCGAACCGGGCGCCCAGCGCGCCGCGCACGGCGACCTCGCGGAGCCGGGCGGTGCCCCGAGCGAGGAGCAAGTTCGCAACGTTCACGCACGCCACTACCAGCACCAGCGCGACCGCGGCGAGGAGCATGACCAGGACCGGCCGGGTCGGCCCGAAGACCACCTGAGCGAGCGATTCGACGTTGACACTGCGGGCCTTGTTCGACGCGTACGAGCGCTCGAGATCCGCCGCGATGGACGCGAGCTCTTGCTGCGCCGTCTCGACCGTCGCGCCCGGCGCCAGGCGGCCGACGATGAAGATGGGATGGGTGTCGCGCGGATACGACTCGGCCGTCGCACGGAGCGTGACCCAGGCGTCGACGTCGCCGATTCCGGCGTAGGGGCCGTGATAGGCGGCCCGGGCGTGAATCTGGTCCAAGCCGAAGTCCGCGCCGGCCGGGATGATCCCGATCACGACGTGGGGTTCGTCGTTGAGGCGGATCTTCTTGCCGATGATGGCGCGATCCCCGTGATAGCGCGCTCGCCAGATCGCCTCGCCGAGCAGGGCGACCCGCTCGGAACCGGGCCGGTCCTCCTCGGCCGTAAAGCCCCGGCCGGCCAGCGGCGAGACGCCTAAAAGCCCGAAGAAGCCGTGCGTGACGGCCATCGCGGCGATCCGGGCCGGCTCGCCCTGCTCGGGCGCTAGGCTGATGTCGGCCCCGGTGGCGGCTTCGGCACCTGCCAGCGTGCGGGTTCGGTCTCGGAAGTCGACGTAGTCGGGCCACGACGCGGGCTCGCGCGACGTGCCGCTGTTGCGGTCGGTCTCCCAGACGACGGCGAGCCGGTCGGCGTTGGCGAAGGGAATCGGACGAAGCAGCACCCCGTTGACGACGCTGAAGATCGCGGTGTTGGCGCCGATCCCGAGGGCGAGCGTGAGCACCGCGACGGTCGCGAAGCCGGGGTTCCGAAGGAGTTGGCGGCCGGCT
>JBDTOH010000415.1:0-5448 GCA_039933355.1 Gemmatimonadota bacterium
CGTTGAGCCGGATCAAGAAACAATTCCCGCCCGGACCGGCGATAGAAAACTACGAGGCGTTCCTCGAATTGGGGCGCCGGGACTTCACCGCCGCCGAGACCCGTCTCCGAGGCATGATTCCCCGTTACCAGTCCAATCGCGCCGCATACGATCGCTTCTTGAATCTCTTCGCGGGCGTGCTGGCCGTCAGGGGTAAGATGGCCGAAGCAAATCGGACCTTCGAGAGGCTGGCCGAGCTGCGGAGAGGATCGGGAAGCCCGGCGCCCCTGTTGAACGCGCAATTGCGGCGAGTGATTGCGGACGCAAGCTATGGAAGCGATCACCGGGTGGCGAAGGCACAGCTCGACGAGAGTCTCCGGGCCAGCTCGCTCGAACAGCTTCCCGAGCGGGAGCGGCCCGTGATGATCGCGATCAGGGCATCGGTCGCGGTCGGGGACCGGGAGCGGGCCGGCCGTCTCCTCGACCAGATCGACCGCAACCTGGGAAGCGCCCCGCGCCGATACGGAAAGTACATTCGGCAGCTGGCGCGGGGTTTTGTCCTCTCGATGCGGGACGAAGCGCTGCACCAGGCCATTGCAGCCTTCACGAAGGCAGAGCCCTTCTGTGGTTTCTGCGCTCAGGCGCCGATGGCTCGGGCGTTCGATCGTCTCGGCCTGCCCGATTCGGCCCTGGTGTATTACACAAAATGGGTCGAGGGCGGCGAGGAATCCTGGGACGGCGGGCCGTACTACCTCGAGCAGGCGAACGCCTATTTCCGTCTCGGCGAGCTCTACGAAGCCAAGGGCGACAAGACGAAGGCCATCGATTTCTACGGCAGGTTCACCGAGCTCTGGCGCGACGCCGACCCCGAATTTCAGCCCCGCGTAAAGGAGGCCCGGCGGCGGATCGCCGAGCTGCTCAAGGCGCGGGGCTGACTGGGACATCCATACCGGACGACCATGACCTACGACCCGACCGATCCAGCGAGACGGCAACCTAACGTGAGCCGCCGCGCGGTCCTCGGAGCGCTCGCCGGCGGATTCGTCGCGGCGCCCGCCTTCCTCCGCGGCCGTTTTCGGCTCTTTGCAGAGAGCCGAATGGAATACTCGGCCCGGGCAATTAAGCTGGTGGGCGAGTCCCTCACGATCGACATGCTGAACCAGTTCCGGTTCGCCGACTTCGCCGAGAAGCCGCCGCTGAGCAGCCGGTGGCTCGCCAAACCCGGAACCTTCACAGCAGCCCAGTTCGAAGCGTACCGCACGTCGGGGACCAAAGTCTTCGCGCTCGGCCATGGTGCCAGCGACTACGAGGCGGGCGTCCGCTACTTCGCCGACTGGAACGGCTTCATGGCGGGTTACAGCGACTGGCTGGTCCGGATCGACGACGTCACCGACTTCGAGCGGGTCCGCGCGCCCGGAAAGGTCGGCGTGATGCTGACCTTCCAGACGTCGGACCATTTCCGGACGCCGGACGACGTGGACACGTTCTTCGGGCTCGGTCAGCGTGCCTCGCAGCTCACGTACAACTACGCCAATCGGCTCGGCGCGGGCTTCCTGGAGAATCAGGACGGCGGGCTCACGGTGTTCGGGGCGCAGATCGTGGCCCGGATGAACCAGGTCGGGATGGCCGTGGACCTCTCCCACTGCGCCGACCGGACGACGATGGACGGCATCGCCGCTTCGAGCAAGCCGGTGGTGTTCACCCACGCGAGCTGCCGGGCTCTGTTGCCGGACCATATGCGCTGCAAGACCGACGAAGCCATCCGCGCGCTGGCTAAGTCGGGCGGCGTGATGGGCATTCCCTATCTCCGGTTCATGGTGCGCGACCGCGAGCCGGTCACGATCGAACATGTCCTCGACCACTTCGACCACGTGGTCCGGCTGGTGGGAGTCGAACACGCCGGGATCGGGAGCGACATGGACCTGATCGGGAATCCTAACCCGGTGAACGGTGCTCCGCTCACCGAGACGCCGAACTGGGCCCGCTACGACCTCCATCGGGACCCGGAGGGACGGATCACGGTCGCCGGGCTCGACCATCCCAAACGAATGTTCGACCTGACCGACGGGCTGATTCGAAGGCGCTACCAGGACGCCGACATCAAGCTGATTCTGGGAGGCAACTTCGCCCGGGTCTTGGGCACTATCTGGCCCGCACCGGCGGCCCAGTGATGCAACCACCCGGCCGTCATCTGTTGGCGACGGCTCTCTGCATCGCGCTCCCGGCGGCCGGGCGGGCCGCCCGAGCGCAGGCACCTGTGCTGCTCGCCAATGTCACCCTCATCGATGGACGCGGCGGTCCACCGGCGCCGAACCGGAGCGTGCTGGTGCGTGACGGACGAATCGCCGCGATCGGGCCGGCGTCCGCCAGCACCTGGCCGCCCGAGGTGAGGGTCGAGGACTTGAGCGGGCGCTTTCTCCTACCCGGCCTCATCGACACCCACGTTCATCTACCGCCTAACCGCACTCAAGCCGAAGCCCGGTTGGCGTTCATGTTCCGCGCGGGGATCACGTCGGCCCGCGACATGGGGGGCGATGCCGTTGTCTTCCGTGAGGCGGCCAAGGCCGCGAAGTCTCCCGAGGTCCCCATGGCCCAGTTGTACTACGTCGCCTTCTGGGCGGGACTTTCCTTCTACCAGGAGGACAAGCGACCGTTCGGTTCGACGGAGGGAGAAGTCCCGGGGACCGTGCCGTGGTTTCAAGCGGTCACTTTGGAAAACAACCTCGACAGCGCCGCGATCCAGGGAGCCCGGCTCGGCGTCCACGCGCTCAATCTCTATTCGGACATGTCGCTCGGAACCTTGAGGGGTGCGGCGGCGGCCGGACACCGCGAGAACCTTCTGGTCGCGAGCGGCGCCGCCGTGTTCCCGAACCGCCCGAGCGCGGTGATCGCGGCCGGAGTAGACAACATCTCGCACGCCGCGCTGTTGGTCTGGGAGGCCGCGGACTCGATGCCGCTCCGGTTCCATACCAGTGGGGCGACCAACTTCGGGCCGATGGGGCCTTATTCGACCGTGTCTCCGGAAGATCCGCGTATTGTTAGGGTGCTCACGGAGATGCATCGTCGCGGCACGGTGCTCGACGCCACCGTCTCCGCCATCGCCAAGGGCATCTCGCCGGCCGCATCGGACTGGACGCTTCGGGTCACGGCGCTCGCCAAGCAGCGCGGAGTCGCCATTTCCACCGGAACCGATCACCCACAAGATCCGGCGGTCGATCGTTACCCGGCCCTCTTCCGCGAGATCGAGCTCTTGGTGAGCGGAGCGGAGCTCACCCCGCTTCAGGCCATCACCGCCGCAACCCGGAACGGAGCCCGAGCCATCGGCATCGAAGCCGAGCGCGGAACGATCGAGCCCGGCAAGATCGCCGACATGATCGTCCTCGACGCCGATCCGTTGAGAGATATCGAGAACCTTCATCGAGTGGCCGCGGTGATCAAGGGCGGATGGGTTCACCCGATCGTGAGCCCCTCACCTTGACGACTTAGGGGAGTTATGCGATCTTGCCTAAGCAACTTAGGTGAACGCAGAATTCTCTTCTGAACGACGAAGCCCGCGATGCCGCTGTTCGTCCCAGCCCAAAGCCCACTCGACTTCCCAATCGCGGACCGGAACGCGGCAGCTCGGGCCGGCCGCCGCATCGCGGCGGTCGCCGCCCTAACGCTGCTGAGCAGCGCGGCGGGGCCGGCATCCGCCCCCGGTCTCGCCCTGGTGCAGGACACCACGCGGGTCCGCGCGGCGTACGATCGGGGGAAAGCACTGTTCGACGACTACGAACGGGGGCACGGCCACGTCGCGGTCGTCAACGGGATCCGGATGCACTACCTCGCTTGGGGAGCGCCGAGCGGCGTTCCGCTCGTGTGGGCGCACGGCTCGGCCGGCTCGGGGTATGAGATCCGTCACTTGGCCCCTCGGCTCGTCGCGGCGGGCTATCGGGTCATCGCACCGGACTACCGCGGCCACGGGCAGACCAAGGTCACCGACTACGAGTTCGGGCTCGACGACATCGCCGACGATTTCGTCGCGCTGCTCGACAAGTTAGGCATCCGACGAGCGGTGTTCGGCGGCTCGTCGAAGGGCGGCTTCGTGGCCGCCGCCGTGTACCATCTATATCCGGACCGCGTGTCCGGCCTGCTGATGCACGACGGCGGCACCTGGTCCAACCAATGGGCGTTCGACCACGACTCGGGTTACGCCGCGTCGCAGCGCAAAATGATGGCGAGCCCCGACGCGGGCCCACCCCGAGTCACCGGCGAGTCGCAGTACGCGGTGTTCCGGGGCTTGGTCGGGGACGCTATTGCGAGCGGACACGACGTCACGCCGGAGCGGGCCGTGGACCTGCTGTGTTGCATCAGCCCGATGACCGAAGGCGGATGGGCGTTCATCGACGGCTTCGAGAAACTGATGGGAACTCCGGCGAACTACATCATCGGCATGACGGCGCCGTCCCGGCTGCCGATGCTGCAGTGGAGCCAGCATGCCCTGATCCCGATGGAAGTCTTCCGGCGGCTGCGGGTGCCGATGATGATCATCGATCCCGTCAAGCTGCCCGACGACGACCCGCCGGTGAGCGACCAGAACGCCCGCCTCGCCGCCAAGTTTCCGAACCTCGTCATCCACAAGATCTATCCGGAGACCGGCCACGCCGCGTTCCAGGAACGTCCCGACTGGTTCATCCGCGACGCCACGGAGTTGCTGGCGCGCGTGAGGAGAGGGAGGGGACGGGGGACAGGAATTAGGAATTAGGGAATAGGGAATAGGAATCGGCAATCGGGGACTTTCGTTCGGTCCCTTATGTTGGGCTGTCGCCCCGGCCTTCCTGTCCCCTTTCCCCTCCCCGCCCCTCACTCCCCCACTAGAGTGAGCGCCGGATCGACGTGCCCGGCCCTTCGTGCTGGAATCCAGGTCGCGAACAGCGTCGCCGAGATGAGCACCAGCGCAACGAGGCCGAGCGTCACAGGGTCGTTGGGGCTTACGCCGAACAAGAGCGCCCGGAGGGATCCGGTGATGACGAAGGTCAGCACCATTCCCGTCGCAATGCCGATCCCTACCAGAATCATCCCCTGGCGCACCAGCATGAGACCGACTTCCGCCGGTCGCGCGCCCAGCGCCAGGCGAAGCCCGATCTCGCGAAGCCGGAGACTCACCGTGTAAGCGACGACTCCGTAGATGCCGATGACCCCGAGCACGAGCGAGATCGCCGCCGCCCCGCCAAGCATCCAGCCGGTGAACGTAGTGCGAGCCATCGAGGTCGAGAGCACTCGGGACATCGGAACCATGTCGAACACCGGGAGTGTGGGATCAAGCGCGCCGATGGCAGCCCGCGCGGCCGAAGCCACACCGGCCGGATCTCCCGACACCGAGAGGGCGACATTCATGACGCGCGGAGCAAGCTTCTCGGCAAGTGAGCGAAACTCGGGCGACGAGCTCGAGTCGGGGGCGAGCCACGGGCTGGTTGGCGGGAGGTAGAC
>JBDTOH010000416.1:0-5382 GCA_039933355.1 Gemmatimonadota bacterium
GTCGACGGAGCCGGCAAGGCGCTCGCCCCCGGCTTCATCGACACCCACAGCCACGACGACGCGCACTTATCGGCGCACCGGGATGCCCTCTCGGCTGTGAGCCAGGGCATCACCACCGTGATCGTGGGCCAGGACGGCGGAGCGTCGATGCCGCTCGGCCGGTTGTGGGACACGCTCGGCAAGGCTCCGGTCGCGCTCAACGTGGCGTCCTACGCCGGACACAATTCCATCCGGTCCGCCGTGCTGGGCGAGAATTTCCGGCGCAAGGCGACCGCCAAAGAGGTCGACAGCATGGCGGTGCTGCTCCGGCACGAGATGGGCGCCGGAGCGCTCGGGCTCTCGAGCGGGCTCGAGTACGATCCGGGGATCTACTCCGACCCGAGCGAGGTTCTGGCGCTCGCGAAGGTGGCCGCCGATTCGGGAGGCCGGTACATCAGCCACATCCGTTCCGAGGATCGGTGGTTCTGGCAGGCGATCGACGAGATCATCACCATCGGCCGGGTCGCCAAGCTTCCGGTGCAAGTCTCTCACATGAAGCTTGCGATGCGGCCGCTCTGGGGTCAGGCCGATAGTCTCCTCGCCAAGCTCGATGCCGCGCGAGCGGCCGGCGTGAACATCACCGCCGACGTCTACCCGTACACGTTTTGGCAATCGACGCTCACGGTCCTCTTCCCTACGCGAGACTTTGCCGACCGGGCCGAGGCTGAGAAGGTGCTTCGGGAAATCGCCGCGCCCGAAGGATTGCTCCTGTCCGCCTTTGCGCCGGAGACGACCTATGTCGGGAAGACCGTTGCGGAGATCGCGAAGATTCGCCATACCGACGCCGCAACCACCTTGATGGCGCTGATCAAAGAGTCGCAGGCCTATGGCAAAGCGCATCCGGAGAACGAGAACGTCGAAGGCGTGATTGCGACCAGCATGGAGGAAGCGGACGTCGCCAAGCTGATCGCGTGGCCCCACACCAACATCTGCAGCGACGGTGCGCTCGTCGATCGTCACCCGCGCGGGATCGGAACGTACCCGAAGGTTCTCGGCCGGTACGTCCGAGAGCAGAAGCTGATTCCGCTCGAGGAAGCGATTCGGAAGATGAGCGGCTTGGCCGCCACAAACGTCGGTCTCAAGCGCCGGGGTGAGATCCGCCCGGGCAACTTCGCCGACTTGGTGCTCTTCGACCCCGCGACCGTCACCGATCGAGCGACGCCCCTCGAACCCCGTCGGCTCTCGGAGGGAGTGCTCCGCGTTTGGGTGAACGGCGCCATGGTGTTCGCCGATGGCAAGGCGACCGGTGCCTATCCGGGCCGCGTCATCCGTCGTGGCGACCACTGAGATGACGCCGCCGCCGCTCGAGTGGCTCGCCCGGATCGTCGCGGCCGAGCGGCGGATCCGGCCTCACCTCGAGGAGACGGCACTGGAGCCGTCCCCATCGCTCTCCCGAGCGACCGGCGCTGAAGTCCTCCTCAAGCTCGAAAACACCCAGCCCACCGGCTCCTTTAAGGTTCGCGGCGCCCTGAGCAAGCTCCTGTCGATGACCGAGGCGGAGCGGTCTCGCGGGGTGGTGACCGCCTCGACCGGCAACCACGGGGCCGCGGTCGCCTTCGGACTTTCTCGGCTGGGTGCCCGGGGAACCATCTTCGTGCCTCACGGCGCCGACACGACGAAAGTCGAGAAGATCCGGCAGCACGGCGGAACGGTCGAGTTTCACGGCGATGATTCCGTGGAGACAGAACGCCACGCCCGCGCGTTCGCGGCCGAGCGGGGCGAGGTATATGTGTCGGCGTACAACGATCGGGATATCGTGGCTGGACAAGGGACCATTGGCGCGGAGGTCGCGCGCCAAGTCACCTCGGTGGACATCGTGATCGCCTCCGTCGGCGGCGGCGGGCTGATCGGGGGGATCGCGTCCTACTTCGCCGTCGTGGAGCCCACGGCCCGGATCTGGGGAGCTTCGCCGGAGAACTCCGCCGTTATGATGGAGTCGGTGAAGCGGGGCGCGGTCATCGACATGGCGTCCCTCCCCACCCTGTCCGACGGCACCGCGGGGGGAGTTGAGCTCGATGCTCTCACGTTCCCGCTTTGCCGGGATTTTGTCCACGAGTACGACACGGTTACCGAGCAGGAAATCGCCCGGGCGATGCGTTTGGTGCTGGAGAGCCACGGGGTGGTAATCGAGGGCGCGGCGGGCGTGGCCGTCGCGATGCTAATCAAGCGTCGCGAGCAATGTCGCGGAAAGCGGGTCGTGATCGTCGTGTGCGGGGGAAATGTACGAACTGAGGTGCTCCGGCAGATCCTTGCCGACCGCTGAGGCGCCGGAGCGCCTCAGCGGAAAGCGGCGCTCGGCTCAGGTGGGAGGTATCCGCAGGATCACTTCGTCACCGGGGCTCACCTGAATCTGCTCGCTGACCGGCGTGCGATTGCCGCCGATCGGGTCCGCGAAGAAGCGGAGCGACGTGATCGAGGTGACCAAGTGCTTCGGAATGGTGAACTTGGCTTCTGTATGACCGGTCGCTATGCCGAGGCGGAGCCGAGACCCCACGTCGGGCACTACATAGATGGTCATATCGTTGAACGCTTGGTTGTCGACTCGGACTATCGTCGGGGCGTTGGGGTCGATTTCGGCACTGGCTCTGTTCCGGCTGCAGGCCGAACTCGTTGCCACTGCGGCGACGAGCGCAAGGGAAATAAAGGCCGTTTTCATAAACTCCTCCGACTCGGTGATCCGGTTCCATCCTGGCGGCCGGGGGGTGACGAGCGGGTTTCACGCCAGCCACACATACTGCGAGATCTTGTGACGCACCATCCACCGGCCGCGCTTTCCGTCCCACCGACGCTGCCGGCCATCAGTGACGCCTTAGCCCGGCTGGCCCCCTACGTCCGGGCCACGCCGATATGGGAATGGCGGGACTCTGTCGTAGCCCGCCGCGTGGGCGCCGCGACCGAGGTGGTGCTCAAGCTGGAGCTGCTCCAGCAGTCCGGGACCTTCAAGGCTCGCGGCGCCCTCACCGTGATGCTCAATCTCAGCGCCACCGAGCTGGACCGCGGGGTGACGGCGGTGAGCGCGGGCAACCACGCGGCGGCGGTGGCTTTCGCCGCGCACACGCTCGGGAGCACCGCCAAAGTCGTGATGCCCAAGACGGCGAATCCCGCGCGGATCGCGATCTGCCGCGACTACGGAGCGGAAGTGGTCCTGGCCGAGAACGTCCACGAAGCGTTCGACCTGGTGAAGGCGATCGAGGCCTCCGAGGGGCGCACCTTCGTCCATCCGTTCGAAGGCCCGCTCACGGCGTTAGGCACGGCGACGCTCGGGCTCGAGCTCCTCCGCCAGGCCGACGACCTCGAGGCCGTGGTCGTGCCGGTCGGGGGCGGCGGCTTGATCGCCGGGGTTGCCGCGGCCGTGAAGCAGGTCAATCCGCGCTGCGTCGTGTACGGTGTGGAGCCGGAGGGGAACGATACGATCAAGCGGAGCGTCGCATCGGGCCGGCCGGAGCAGGCGGGCGGCGGCAAGACGATCGCCGACAGCCTGAGCCCCCCGTACGCCCTGCCCTACAGCCTGTCGCTCATCGAGCGCTTCGTCGACGATATCGTGCTCGTGAGCGACGACGCTCTGCGAGAGGCGATGTATGTCCTGTTCAGCCGGATGAAGCTCGCGGTCGAGCCGGCCGGCGCGGCGACCACGGCGGCCATCATGGGCCCGCTCGCCGCCCGGCTCGCCGGGAAGCGCACCGGGCTCATCGTCTGCGGCGCGAACATCGACCCGGCGACGTTCGCGACGAACGTGACCCGGGGAGCCGAGCTGTGGGCCGAGCGCCGCTCATCTTCCTGATCGCGTTCGCTTCGACGCTCGTGGGCTCGATGAGCGGTGGAAGCTCGTCCCTGCTCACCACTCCTTCATGGATCGCCATGGGCTTCCCCCTGCCGGTCGCCGTCGCGTGCGACAAGGTTGCGGGCGCGCTGTGGACGGCGCTCGGGTCGCGGAACTACCTCCGCAGTCGACGGCTCGACCTCAAGCTCCTGATTCCGATGATCGTGCTTGGCGTCGCTGCCGCTCTGGCCGGCACCCGAGCAAACCTGGCGATCGATCCCCGGGTTCTCGAGCGCGCGGTCGGCGGCATGATCGTCGTCGTCGTTCTGGTCGTCGCCGTCGTGCCGCGCTTCGGCCTCCATGCCGGCCCTGCTCGGATCGGCCGGGTGCCGGTGGCGCTCGCGGCGCTTCCGCTGGGGTTCTATGAAGGCCTCTTCGGCTCGGGCAACAGCATCGCGGCAACGCTCCTCTTCACCGGGGCGCGCGGTTTCGATCTTCCGGAGGCGCTGGGCCACTACTATGTGCTTGCGTGTGTCTGGTGCGGCGCCGCGGCGATCGCGTACATCACGGCCGGTTACTTCGACCTCGGGCTCTGCGTTCCCCTCGTCCTCGGCGCCACGGCCGGCGGCTATCTTGGATCGCGGATCGGGAGCGCCCGGGGACCCCGGTTCATCCGAGTGATCTTCGTGATTGCGGGTCTCGTCCTTGGACTCAAGCTTCTCCTGGGACGCTGACATGATTGCGCTGCTCTTGAATGTCCTTGTGCTCGGGGGTTTGGTCGTCCTCTTCGGTGGTTCGGTGAGCGCGCTTCGCGCGGGGATCAAGCAGCGAGCTCGGCTCCGCGGTGTGTTCCTCGCCGGCTTGGGTGCTCTCGTATCTTTGATCGGTATTGTGGCGGTCCTCATTTGAGGAAGCCTCGATGGTTGGCGGCAATCCGGGCGATGCAGCGAGCCCGCGGAGGTAACTGATGCCGGTCACTGTGCGGCGGGCCGATCTCTTCGATGTCGAAGCCCTCGTGCCGCTGTTCGACGCGTATCGGCAGTTCTACCGGCTCCCCGCCGATCTCGAGCAGGCGCACCGTTTTCTCACGGAGCGGCTGGAGCGCCACGAGTCGGTTGTCTATCTCGCCTTCACCGGCTCGGGGCCTGATCCCGCCGGATTCACCCAGCTCTATCCAGCCTTCTCGTCGCTCTCGATGCGTCGGGCTTGGGTTCTCAACGACCTCTACGTCGTGCCAGGTGCGCGCCGTGCGGGAGTGGCGCGGGCGCTGCTCGAAGAGGCTCGTCGTCACGCTCTCGACAGCGGGGCGGTATACCTCGAGCTCGAAACCGAGGTCATCAATACTCCCGCGCAGCAGCTCTATGAATCGCTCGGCTGGCGGCGGAGCACGGGCTTCTACCGCTACGAGCTCGGGGTTGTCCCATGAGCGGATTCCAGGACCATTTCTCCGCGGGAGCTCGAGGCTACGCCGCCTTCCGGCCGACCTACCCGGCGGCCGTATTCGAATGGATCGCCTCCCAATGTGCCGGCCACGACCTCGCCTGGGATTGCGCGACCGGCAACGGCCAGGCCGCTCGAGGGCT
>JBDTOH010000417.1:0-5382 GCA_039933355.1 Gemmatimonadota bacterium
GCGGCTGCACCTGCGCGAACACACGAGCGCCGCGCGCAAGCACGGTGTCGAGATGGGCGAGCACCTGCTCGACGAGGCCGGGTGTCTGATCGATCAGCGGTGAGAACGTCGTCGGAATCTTGCATCGGATCGACAGATCGGCGAGCTCGTCGATGCGCCGGCACATGAGATCGGCATCCCAGAACTCGGGCACGATCTGCAACATCGCTCCGGCATCGCCGAGCGTTTCGCACAGCCGCTCGAGCTCGCCATGACGGCGCGTCGTCTGGCCCGATTCGAAAGCTCGCCGGACGGTTTGCGGTTCATTGTGCGTACTGTTCGCAGTGACTTATCAAGACGACCTGAGGGGCCTGGCCCGGTGACGGTCGGGCAACCGGCGCAACAAAGCGCACGGTGCCAATGCCAGATCCGATAGGGAGCACAACATGGGCACCAACCCCGCCGATGACCGCGTCGCTCGCCGCGACCCCATCCACCCCGCTGATGATCGCCCCGCCGATCCGATCGTCGACCGTGTCGCCCTTTCGCCGGGCATCCCCACATTGGAGTGGGTATTCATGTCCAACACCGTGCTGGGCGGCGTCGCCCCCGGTTGCCGCTCGGTGACCCTCAACGGCGTCACTCGCACCTACGCCCCCTGGGCCAACGTGGACCACGGGGCCCGCTGGTGCTCACCCGCGTGGCTCGACCGCCAGTTGGGCACGCGAGGCTTTCTCGCCCGTAAACAAGGCGTCCATTCGAAGATGGGACTGTGTGTCGCCGGGGGCGTGCGGGAAGGAACCGTCCTCGTATTGCCGGAGGAACAGCTCGACACCGCCGCTGCGCTGGCTGCTGGCATGCTCACCAACAACTGGGACGCCCTCTCGGGTGTGAGCGAGTGGTCGACGGCGATCGTGCGCGAGCCCGGCCGTTCACGTCTGGCGTTACGGATCCTCCCGATTGGCCGCGCCTATAAGGCGACCTTGCGCAGCTTCGCGGCCGAACTCAATGTGGAATGCTTCCTGCAGATCAAACCGGGCCATGACCGCGACCGCGTCGACGGCCGCACCGTATCGACCCCCGACTTGTGCACTGTTCAAAGCGCCGACGTCATCCTCGGCGAACTCGAAGGCCTCATTCATCTCGAAGACGAACCAATCCCGGCGCGTCTGGTCGACATCGCCGAACGATTCGGCGACGGCCTTTCACTCACCGGTAAACGATCAGCAGGAATCCACGTCCCCAACGGTTCGTGCCGTCCGCTGGAACCTGATGAGTCCCGACAACCGACCATGACCCCAGCCGTCGGCAGCCATCACTTGAGGTGAGCCATGGCAGCGGCCGTCAGATCGTGTTGACGCCGATACCGACGAAGAAGGAGCAGACGAAAGAGGAACGGAAGGAGGACAGGAAGCTGCATCGGGCGGAGATGAAGCGACTGCGCGCCCAGAACAAGCGACACGGCGGTAAGCGAGGTGTTCGCAGCTCGCTCAGATCTCTGAGCCGGAGGATGCCAGCACGCGTTCCGTCACACCTAAACCACGCATCTGATCGAAGCGGTGAACGGCAAGGCGAGGGCGCACCTCGCAGAACTGCTCGGTGACACAGTCGCGGTCGTGGAATCCACCTACTCGCATGTACTACGGACGCCGGACTCCGTTTCGATGATGTACCGGTCGGCCGCTATCGAATCGTCGCGTCAACCGAAGGACCGATAGTCAACGTCGATGGTTCGGCGATCTTGGGGTCATGGCGGCGGTGGCACAGATGATCCACAAGCAGACCGGCGAGAAGACACGCGCGGTGCTGCGCGACATGAAGGCCCGCAGCATGCCGATCTCGCGGCCCGCCGCGAGATCGGCGATCGTGGAACGCGTGCACGCGTTGCACGCGAAGGGCTCGGGTTCACTGCGATCGCTCGTCTGCTTGACGCTCAGGGCGTGCCGACCTCCCGTGTCCAGATCAGAGCGCCCGGCTCGACGAGCTCGTCAATCGCCTTCGATCGTCACGGAGTCGACGTTTTGCTTCTTGGAAAACCTTACGAACAACCTTATGACGAGCCCGGCGCGGCCGAAGGTGCTTGCAATCGTTCACCACCGAGCCTGGACCTTGCTCTTACGGAACCCGACCGAAGAGGAACGTTCAATATGGTCTGGGCCGGGCTGGCGTTACGCTGCCGAGAAGACGACTGGTGCACTAAAGGCCCGCGCACGGATAAGTTGCGCGTTACCGAACTCCGAAATTGTTGAAACGTTGGTGTTTCTGGCATCGGCCTGCGCGATCTAACTCGCGGCGTGCCCCAACGCGATCACGTCGAGCCGTATGTAGCGTTGCTCACCGGTGTGGTGACCGCGTTGATCGCCATTTTGTTGATCACGGTGTCGCCCGCGTCAGCGGCGCAGCCCACCGTCGCCCGCACTCGCTCAGGGACCAGACGGAAGCGATAGGGGCTTTCGCCTCTGCTGGATCGTTGCCTCCGCGCCGACATCACGTTCACACCCGCTAGGACCCAAAGAGCGGTGGAACGCTTCTACTACCCGTTTTGGGAAGGATCGTGATCGGCATGGGCGAAACCTCTGGCTTGACGGTGACTCAGGATCCCGCCGGCCGCGGTGGGGTGAACGCCGATGACCGGGCTGCCGCCTTGCTCGCTGCGATCGTCGCCTCCTCCGACGACGTCATTTTGAGCAAGACCCTCGAGGGTTCGATCACGAGTTGGAACCCGGCGGCCGAGCGTCTGTACGGATACTCGGCGGCCGAGATCGCCGGAAAATCGGCATCGGTGTTGTTTCCCGCTGACCGCGCGGGGGAGCTGCTCGAGATGCTCGAGAGGATCCGCCGCGGTGAGCGGGTCGAGCACTACGAGACGGTCCGCGTCCGCAAGGACGGTGGCCTTGTTCCAGTGTCGGTGTCGGTGTCGCCGATCTTTGATTCGGCCGGCACGATTGTTGGGGCGTCGTCGATCGCCCGGGACCTGACGGCGCAGAAGGGGGCGGCGGCGGTCTTGGCCGCGTCGGAGGAGCGGTTCCGCTGCGATGTTGAATGTTTGCTTGACCCGCTCTTCATCTTCAAGCCCATCCGGGACGCCGCCGGCCGGATCACCGAGCTCGAGTTCCGCTATCTAAATGAGGCGGGCCTGGCGCTTTATGGCATGTCCCGGGAGGAGGTCATCGGGAAGGGCCAACTCGAACTCTTCCCATCCGCCCGCGATGCGGGAATCTTCGACGCCTACGTTCAGTGCATCGAGACCGGCACGCCGGGACGGTTCGAGGTGCCCTCGTTCGACGAGAACGGCGTGGAGGGGGCGTTCGAATTGGCTTTCTTTCCGGGCGATGAGGGGATCGTCGTCACCGCTCGCGATGTATCGGCGGTCGTGCATGCCCAGGCCGAGGTCCGCAGCCTCAACGCCGAGCTCGAGCAACGCGTCGTGGCCCGGACGGAGGAACTTGAGCGTTCGAACCGAGACCTCGAGGTTGCCAATGAGGGCCTTGGGGCGTCGAACCGCGAGCTGGAGGCGTTCAGCTATTCGGTGTCGCATGATCTGCGCGCGCCGCTGCGGGCTATACACGGGTACTCGGACATCCTCGTCACCGAGCACGCCGGGCAGCTCGATTCGGACGGGACTGCTCTGCTGGGCCGGGTGCAGGCAAACGTCGAGAAGATGAGCAAGCTGATCGAGGACCTGCTGACGTTCTCCCGGATCGGCCGCCAGGACTTGCGGGTCGGGCCGACCGCCATGGGACCGCTCGTTCGTTCGGTGCTGGCAGAGCTGGAAGAAATCGAACTCGACCGTTCCGTCGCGACGACGGTCGGCGTGTTGGTGGACGCCGCGTGTGACCGGGACTCGATTCGCCAGGTTTGGGTCAATCTGCTGGCCAACGCCTTCAAGTTCACCTCCTCTCGCCCAGGGGCTGAGGTGTGGGTCGACTCGGAGGTCGTCGGCGACGAAGTCGTCTACCGGGTCCGTGACAACGGAGTCGGGTTCGACATGGCCTACGCCGGCAAGCTCTTCGGGGTCTTCCAACGCCTCCACGGCGTCGAGTTCCCCGGCACCGGTATCGGCCTAGCCATCGTCAAGCGTATCGTCGCCCGCCACGGCGGACGGGTCGACGCCAGCGGGGAGATTGACCGCGGCGCGTGCTTCACGTTCACCCTTCCGATCCACCCCCACCACACCACGGAGGATTCCCATGTCAGTTGACCATGTTGGAGAAGCCGTCCCGGAGCCTGTCGAGATCCTCCTGGTCGAGGACAACCCCGACGACGCCGATCTCACCATGCGAGCTTTCGCCCGGCAGAAACTGACAAACCGGGTCGTGTGGGTCAAAGACGGCGCGGAGGCACTCGACTTCCTGTTCGCCACCGGCGAGTACGCCAACCGCAACGGCGCGGCGCAGCCCCGCGTGGTCCTCCTAGACCTCAAGCTCCCCAAGATCGACGGCATCGAGGTGCTCCGCCGCATCCGCGCCAACGAGGCGACGGCGACACTGCCGGTGGTCGTGCTCACCTCCTCGACCCAGGACATCGACCGCGACGCGGCCTGGAGGGAGGGGACCAACAGCTTCGTCTGCAAGCCTGTCGAGTTCGCCGAGTTCCAGCGGGTGGTCACCGAGCTAGGAATGTACTGGGCGCTCATCAACCGGCCGCCCATAGCCACCGCGCTCACAGTTCCTGCCTGACATGGTGAACCTTGCCGTCGACGCCGCTCACGGCGGTAGCCAGTCGTCCCTCGACCGGAGCGAGGGCGAAAGCGACGTCGGCTCGAGCCGTCCGGCGAGGCGCACGGCGCGCGTCCTGATTGTCGAGGACAACGCCGACGACGCCAAGTTGATGGTCCACACCATCGGCCAGAGCGACATAACAATCTCAGCGGTGCAGGTCGTCGAGACCAAGCCGGCGTTCATCGAGGCGCTCGCGGCGTTCAGGCCCGATGTGATCCTTGCCGACTACACGCTCCCCTCCTTCACCGGTGCCGAGGCCCTGACCATCGCCCTGCAAGCGCTGCCCCACGTTCCGTTCATCTTCGTGACCGGGACCCTGGGCGAGGAGCGGGCGGTCGAACTACTCCACCAAGGCGCCGCCGACTACGTCCTCAAGGACCGCTCGGCCCGACTCGGTCCGGCCATCAGCCGCGCCCTAGATGAGGCGGCGATGCGCGCCGAGCGAGAAATCCAGGCCCGTCAACTCGAGCAGGCCAACACCGCCCTCACCCAATCGAACAACGAGTTGGAACAGTTCGCCTACATCGCCTCCCACGACCTGTCCGCGCCGCTCCACACCGTCGCCGGCTTCGTCCAGCTCCTCGCTCAGCGTTATCAAGGAAAGCTCGACGCACAGGCGGACGAGTTTCTGCGTCTGACGGATGAACCGACGTCCGCGCCCGTACCGAAAAAGAAAGAGAAA
>JBDTOH010000418.1:0-5337 GCA_039933355.1 Gemmatimonadota bacterium
GGTGTCGATCCGTGGAGCGCGGCGGTCGAGGCGGCTCGCCGCTCCGGCGCGACCGTCCTGCTCAAAGGGGTGCCGACGGTCGTCGCGCGGACCGGGCGGCCGCTCCTCACGGTCGCCGCAGGGAATCCCGGCCTCGCGACCGGCGGAAGCGGCGACACGCTGAGCGGGATCGCGGGCGGGTTGCTGGGGCAGGGGCAGCCGCCCGAGCTCGCGGCGGCGCTCGGGGCACAAGCGTTAGGCGACGCCGCCGATCTGGCCGCGCTGCGCGCCACCGCCCGCGCCATGCGACCGATGGATGTGATCGCGGCGCTGCCCGATGTGTGGCGGCGGTGGGATCTGCTCCGGCGCTCGCCCCCGGCGGTCTTCGCTCCCGTCCTCCATCAGCTGCCCGCGCCGACCCGCGCGCCATGACCGAGCCCCTCACGACCCGTCTCGCGGGAGGCTCGGAGTTCGACCGGATCCGCGCGATCGCCCGCGCGCTCGGGCCGGCGGCCTCGGGCCTCGGCGACGACTGCGCCATCGTGACCGTGGGCGCCGAGACCCTCGCGCTCAGCACCGACACCAGCGTCGACACGGTCCATTTCCGACGAGCCTGGCTCGAGCCGCGCGAGATCGGATGGCGGGCCGCCGCCGCGGCGCTCTCCGATCTTGCCGCTGTCGGGGCCGAGGTGATCGGCGTGCTGGTCGCGGTTACGGTACCGGCGTCGGAACCGGAGTCGGTCACGGTGGACGTGATGCGCGGCGTCGGCGAGGCCACCATGTCGGTCGGCGGGCGGGTGCTCGGCGGTGACCTTTCCCGCGGAGATACGCTCTCGATCGGGGTGACCGTGGTCGGTCGAGTCGATCGCCCCATCCGCCGCTCCGGTGCTGCACCGGGCGACCGGCTCTGGGTCACGGGATCGGTGGGCGCGGCCCGCGCGGCGCTGGTCGCCTGGGAGCACGGCGTGGAGCCCGAGCCGGCCTGGCGAGCGGTCTTCGCCAAACCCGCTCCCCGAATCGGCGCCGCGCGGTGGCTCGCGGGGCACGGCGCCCGCGCGATGATCGATCTGAGCGATGGGATCGCGAGCGACGCCGCGCACCTGGCGGCGGCCAATGTTCTCTCGGTCGAGATCGAGCTCGAGTCTCTGCCGATGGCGGACGGCATCGCAAGGGCGGCGGAGCTCGCGGGCGAGGCACCCCAGATCTTCGCGGCTCTCGGCGGGGAAGACTACGAGCTGCTCGTGGCCCTGCCGCCCGAGTTCGGTCCGGGGGACGCGGCTCGGTTCACCGCCGCCGCCGGGATTCCTCTCACGCCTGTGGGCACGTTCTCCAAAGGCCAAGCCGGCGTTCGGCTCGTCTGGCATGGATCGGTGCTCGAGCTTCACGGTTACGATCACTTCGCATGATCCGGACGATTCGTTACTGGCTCGCGGTGGTCCTCGCGACCGGCTGGTACGGCGGCAAGGTCATCGTGAGCGCGCTCGCCGGTGTTAGGCAGGTTCCCGGCGGCGTCTACGACCGCTCGCAGCAGTCCTGGGCGCGGATGCTGCTCCGATGGACCGGCGTCGAGGTGGACGTGGTCCACGCCGAGCGGATCGAGCCCGGGCGAGGCTGCGTTTACATCTCCAACCACACCTCGTGGCTCGACATCTGGGCCCTGCTCGATACCCTGCCCGGAATCCGGTTTGTCTTCAAGAAGCAGTTCCTCTACATCCCCGTCCTGGGGACCGCGATGCGGCGGATCGGTCACATCGCAGTCGACCGAGCGAAGCGCCATTCCGCGGTGGCCGCGTATGACGCCGCCGCCGGAGAGGTCCGCGCTGGAACGCCGGCCGTGGTCTTCGCGGAGGGCACCCGGTCGCGCGACGGCCGACTCCATCCCTTCAAGAGGGGGCCCTTCGTGCTCGCGATCACCGCCCAGGTTCCGGTTGTGCCGGTCTTCTGCGAGCACACCTTCGCACTGTTGCCCAAAGGCGCCCTCGCCCCGAGGCCCGGCACGATCCGCGTCCACATCGGCGAACCCATCCCGACCGCCGGTCTAACCTACGAAGCCCGGGATACCTTGAGCGACCAAGCGCACCGGGCAGTGATTCGGCTCGGTGCGACCCAAGCCTGAGCTTGGGTTGGTTTGGTGGGGGGGCTATGTTAGGAACTGCAGGGAATAGGGAATCGGGAATCGGGCATGGAAGCAGGTCTTCATCCTCGAGGCACCGATTCTCCCCCGACGTTCCTATTCCCTATCCCGATTCTCTATTCCCGCTTCCCCACTCCGCGAACCCCATGTCCACAATCATAGAAGTCCACGCCCGCGAAATCCTCGATAGCCGGGGCAATCCCACCGTCGAGGCCGAGGTCGTCTTGGCGTCGGGGGCGCGCGGGAGGTCCGCGGTGCCGAGCGGCGCGTCGACCGGCGAGCACGAGGCGGTCGAGCTCAGGGATGGCGATCCCCACCGCTATGGCGGGAAGGGCGTGCTCGAGGCGGTCAAGAACGTCAACGAGCTGATCGGTCCTCGGCTCGAGGGGCTCGCGGCCGAAGACCAGATCGCGATCGACGCCGAGATGATGGATGTCGACGGGACTCCGAACAAGGGCAAGCTGGGTGCGAACGCGATCCTGGCCGTCTCCCTCGCGGTGGCGCGGGCGGCTGCCGAAGAGTGCGGGCTCCCGCTCTATCGGTATCTGGGCGGTCCGATGGCTCGAGTCCTTCCGGTGCCGATGATGAACATCCTGAACGGCGGCGCCCACTCCAACAACAACGTCGACGCGCAGGAGTTCATGGTCTCGCCGATCGGCGCCGACAACTTCGGCGACGGGCTCCGGATGGGCGTCGAGGTCTTTCACGCGCTCAAGAAAGTGCTGACGAAGATGGGGCTGTCCACGGCCGTGGGCGACGAGGGCGGGTTCGCCCCGATGCTCCCGTCCAACGAGGCCGCGCTCGACGTCGTGATGCAGGCGATCCAGACCGCCGGCTACGATCCCGGCAAGGACCTGGCGATCTGTCTCGACGTGGCCGCGTCCGAGCTGTTGCAGGACGGCGAATACGTCTTCAAGAAGGGCGACAAGAGCCGCCGCACCGCGGACCAGATGATCGACCTCTACGCGCAGTGGTGCGACCGCTATCCGATCGTCTCGATCGAAGACGGCCTCGCCGAGGACGACTGGGAGGGCTGGAGCAAGCTCACCGAACGGTTAGGCGACCGGATCCAGCTCGTGGGCGACGACCTCTTCTGCACCAACGTGGACCGGCTCGGGCGAGGCATCGAGGAGGGCGTGGCGAACGCGGTGCTCGTCAAGGTGAACCAGATCGGGACCCTCACCGAGACGCTCCAGTGCATCGAGCTGGCCCGCACCAGCTCGTACGGCGTCGTGATCTCCCACCGCTCGGGCGAGACGGAAGACACGTTCATCGCCGATCTCGCGGTCGCGACCGGGGCGGGGCAGATCAAGACGGGAAGCGCAAGCCGCACCGATCGGGTCGCGAAGTACAATCAGCTCCTGCGAATCGCCGAAGAGCTCGGCGAGCTCGGTCACTATCCCGGGCGGGATCTCTATTCGCTATGAGCCGGCGGGTGTGGATCGTGCTCGCCGGCGTGGTCGCGGCGGCGGTGTTCGCGCTGTCGGGCGGCGAGTACAGCTTGTGGCAATGGGTCGCGCTCACGCGGGAGCTCTCGGCGGAGCGGGCGCTGGTGGCGGACCTCAGGCGACAGGTCGATTCGCTGGGTCGGGTGGCGAAGCTGGTCGAGACCGATCTCGATACCCAGGAGCGGATTGCGCGGGAGAAGCACGGCCTGCTCCGGCCGGGCGAGCATGTCTACCGCGTCGTGACGCCGACGGAGCCCTGATCCGTTCGCGGTCCCGGGCTGGAGCCGTGAACCTGACGCTCCGCGAGAACACTCCATGGTGCAATCATTGGCAGGACGAGGTAGAGCCGTTCGCTCCCGGCGAGCGCGATTCGCGCGTTAGGGTGGCGCAAACGCGGTCCGGCAGACGACGGACGGGGCCGAGATCGCGGCGCTTTTGGTGAACAATGAAGTCCGCACGACGAAATCGTGATCGCCGATCACAGGAGTGAACCGCACCAATTCGCAGCGGTAAGAAGCTCAGAGCCCTCGCGCCGCCTGTCGTTATGCAGCCGGCTCGACCGGCCGCTCGACTTTCGAGTCGTCCTCCCGAGCTAGACCCTCCCTCCCCCTAACTCGCTCTTCCGACCGATAGTGCGCGGCGCGCGACCGGGACACCTTTCGCTCGTAGTGCTGCTCGGCCCCGTCGGCATCCTAACGATTCCATTCAACGCGGAGGCCCGGGACAGGGAACGCGACCCTCGGAGCAGCGCCGGCGTGAGTCATTTCGCGAGGAATCAACGAGGCCCTGCAGTGAAGATCCTGTCCCGAATGCTCAGCTCCGCTCCGCTCGTGCTCGCCGTCGCTGCCTGTCACCCCGAGGAAATCGTCACCGCCGAGCCGGCCGGTCACCCCGGCCTGAACGCGGCCATCGTCTATCTCACCCTCCCCGGCGACCAGGCGTTCGCTCAGGAGTGCGCGACCTGCCACACCGCGCGGGACGGATTCGACCTGCACTACTTCGCCTACACGGATACCAATATCGTACGCCGCGCGACCGGGCACGTCGATACCGCCACAGCGTGGCGAATCGCCGACTACATCCGCACCCTCCAGACCGCCAGCGTGCCGGAGAACCAGGTCCCGTTCCAGCCCGGCGGTGGCCTCGTGCTCGCGACCGACATCGCGTTCGCCGTGCGGCTCTTCGGGAGCGACCAGTGGCCCGCCGCATTGACCAGCGCCGCGCTCCTCGCCATTAACCCGCTCACGGTGGCGACCCAGCTCCCGCTGCTGCAGTGGTCGGACGAGAAGGACAAGACGATCGAGTGGATGCCGAAGAAGCCGATCAGCCCGGCGATCTTGAGCTTCAACGGAAACCAGGTCCAGCATGCGATCGACACCTACGAAGCCACGCCCACCGTGGCGACGCTGAGCCTCGCCATGGAGTCGATCAACACTGCGGGTAAGAACGCCAACAATCCCGCCGCGCCGTGTCCGTACCTCTGGCGGAAGACCCCGCCAGACTACATCGCCTGCTTCAACCTCAACACCTGGGCGTCGAGCATGGGCGCGGAGTACATGCTCCGCCGGGGGCTCACCGGATTCGTCGACCGGCGGGTCCACAACATCTGGTGGGAGACTGGGTTCATGGCGCAGCTCAGCCGGAATGTATCAGGACCGTTGCAGGTGCCCGAAGCCCGCGCCGCGGCGGAGCGGTGGTTCTATCTCAGCTGGATGTTCGATCCGACCAATGTCCAGGCGATCTACACGACCGGTCTCCTCCGCGAACGGCAGCGAA
>JBDTOH010000419.1:0-5326 GCA_039933355.1 Gemmatimonadota bacterium
AGAAACTGTTTCGCAGCTCTGTGCGCAGCCGCAGATTGACCGGGGCCGCCAGGTCACGAGCGGCGCCTCGTCGAACGTTCCACCCTGTCGTTAGGGCCGCACCTGCACCGCGTGGAAGTTGAGGGTATAGCGACCCATTCCAGCGCTGAACCGCACCAGCAAATCGAAGGACCCGGTGAGATTCTTGCCGTTCATGACCGCGTTGATCGATCCACCGGCAGGACGATGATTCGGACCTGCTCACGCCTATGGCGGTCCCGATGACGGTGCCATCCCCGGGGGGACCCACGGCCAGGGTTCCGCTGCAGGCTCCATCCGGGTCCACGCCGCAGAAGCCCAAGACACCCGGATCTGGTTGGAGTTGAAGTCAACGGCGCGACAGCTGACGAACTCGACGGCGGCCGGCCCGACCGTCTGGCAGCGCGTTTGGTTGAGTCGGACGGGATGGGATGAAGTGCCATGAGTTAGTGAGACGCCGAGTTTACCCGCTCCGGTGATTCAGGGAATGAGAGGAACCCAGGACCGCCTTCGCGGAGGGCAAGTCGCACCACGGATCGGGTCCAGAGTGAAGCGCTTGGGAGGAATCGATCCTGGACCCGTGAGCCGGATGACGCGGGGCCGTAGTCCCGGGTGCATGTCATTCAGTCCCGAGCCGTTGCCGAAGCACGTTGTGGTCGTCCCTTGCCCAAGCTCTACAGCGTTAGGCGACGACAGGGAACTGTGGGTGTACGGCGATCGGCCCGACAAGCATCAGACACCGTCCGCAAATGGGCAGCGGTCAGTCAGGATACGGGAGTTGATCGCTGACTCCGATTACTGGGGTGATGGGGCCTGGGTGAGGCAGCGGGGATGGGAATCCGAGGTGATTGGCAGGCCGGAGCGGCGTATTGTATTTGAATCGGGTGCCCAGGTTCTTGCTGGGCGATGTATCTTCGCCTGGTGAAGCGCCATCTCGAAACAGGCGAGCAGGTGCCGTACGCCATCCGGCTGGACGTTTGATTGCCGTTTCATCGCACTCCCCTCCCCACGAATCCTGGAGGTAGTCGAATGGTTGGGCTTCCCGCGCTGTGGATGCCGATCGTCGTGTCGGCCGTGTTGGTGTTAATCGTGCTTTTGATCCTTCACATGATGCCTGGCTGGCACAAGGGCGACATGACCGCGGTTCCTGGCGAGGACAAGGTCATGGAGACGCTACGCGGCCTGGCGTGCAGCCGGGAGACTACCGCTTCCCGTATGGCAGCACAGTGGCTGAAATGGAAGCGCCCGCGTTCAAGGCAAAGATGAAGGCAGGCCCGGTCGGCAACATGTCGATCCAGCCGAGCGGCGAAATCAACATGGGCAAGCTGCTGGGCCAATGGTTCGTGTATTCGCTCGTCATCGCGGTGATCGTGGCCTACGTCACGGGACGGACCCGCGCGCAGGGCGCGCCCTACCTCGAGGTCTTCCGCGTGAGCGGCGCAGTGACCTTCTGCTGCTATTCCGTGGCGCATTGGCAGAACTGGATCTGGCGGGGCAAGGGCACCCGGTTCACGCTCACGAACACGATCGACGGCCTGATCTACGCGCTGGTGACGGCGGGGACGTTCAGCTGACTGTGGCCCAAGTGAGCGGCGCTGGACGTTGGTCATGCTGGTGGCTCCGGGGGCCAGGAACGCACCGAAGCAGAATCCGGGTCGCTGCTCGGCAACGGCGCTGAGCGTGGTGGAAGCCGTTCCATCTTAGCGAACGATCCCACGTCACGTCCGCCCGGCCTATGGTGCCCGGGTTGGCGACATCGGAGCGGACTCGCGGCTTCAGATGTATTCGTTAGGCGGCGCACACGTTGTGCAAACAGCATACCGGGGGCCGCGGAGGAGCGGTATGACGGTCATGTCCCGAGTCCTCCCTGCCGCTGCCGCGGTCCTCATGGGTGCCGCGTGCGTGAGCGCACGCCCATCCGTACCGGCCCGCGACGTCGGTCAGGGTGAAGTGGAGTCTGCGCGCGTGCTGGCCCCGCGCTTCGACTCGATCCGGCGCGCGGAGCGCATCCCTGGTCTTGCGGTCGTTGTCCTGCGCGACACCGCTATCGTGCTCGCGCGCGGCTTCGGGTTCGCCGACGTGGAGCGCCGGATCCCGGTGACACCTGAAACGCCGTTCAACATCGCGTCCGTGGCCAAGCCGATCTCGGCCGTGGTCGCGCTCCGCCTGGTTCAGGATGCCCTGCTCGACCTCGACCAGCCGATGCGCCGGTACTCGGGCTTCGCTGAGTTCTGCACTGCGGCGCGGGCCGAAGCCGGCATCTTCTTCGGCGACTATGCCTGCACGGACGGCCGACTGACTCTTCGGCACGTGTTGTCCATGACTGCCAACGGCGAGCAGCCGGGAGCGCGCTTCTGGTACAATCCGCCCTCCTACTCCTGGGCCTCGCGCCCGATGGCGGAGGTGGCAGGACGTCCCTTTTCGGAGCTGGTGGACTCGCTCGTCTTCCGGCCGGCCGGCATGCGCAACTCAGCCCGTACGAATCGGCGGCTCCCACTCCCGCCCCGGATCGCCGAAGCGCTGGCTGCACCCTACCACATCGACTCCGCCGGCCGGGTGGTGAGGTCGGATCCGCCACCACCTCAGGGGGACGGCGCGGCTGGTGGCGTGATCGCGAGCGCGATGGATCTGGCGCGGTTCGACATCGCTCTCGCAGACGGTCGGCTTCTCACGCCGGCGTCCCGCGCGGCGCTCTGGTCGCCGATGCGGACGCCCTCGGGTCGATTGCTCCCCTACGGACTGGGGTGGTTTCTGGGTACGTTCGACGGCCGACGCGTAGCTTGGCACACGGGGCTCTGGGAAGGGCGGTACTCGGCGCTCTACCTGAAGGTGCTGGGGGATACGCCCGCCGAGCGGCTCACCCTAGTCCTTCTCGCGAACAGCGACGGACTTCAATGGGAGACGCGCTTCGACGAGGCCGCGATCGAACGCTCGCCATTCGCAACGGCGTTCCTCACCGGGTTCCCGAAGCGGAGCGCTGTCCACTGACTGACCGGTTGACCACTCGGAGCCGGTACCGCCGGCCGCCTAACGACTCGTTTCAGTTGATGAAACGGGCCGGCGGACGACCGCACGGAAGGTCCGTAGATCCAGCTCGACCGGCATCCTGGACCAAGCGAAGAGACCGGAGACTTTGCGACGTGAGCTCACCTCGAACCGCCTCACCGTGCACGAGACGTCAGCAATGCGCATCGCATTCGCTGTCTTGATCGCGCTGCACGGCCTGCTCCACCTGCTGGCCCCGGCCAAGGCCTTCGGATGGGCGGATGTCAGCCAGCTGCGGGCACCAATATCTCCCGAGGCCGGACTCGTTTGGCTGCTCGCGGCGGCACTGCTGATCGCCGGCGCTATCGGCCTCGTATTCGGCGCGCCGTGGTGGTGGTATTCTCTGCTGCCCGGCGTGCCGCTCTCACAGGCATTGATCGTGACGGTATGGAGCGACACGAAGCTCGGCACCCTCGCCAACGTGATCATCGCGATTCCGTTGCTGGTTACGGCGCTCGATGCGCGCTCGTCAGGTTTCCGCTCGCGCTTCGCGCGGGACCGCAACGCGCTGCTGGCGCGCACGACGCTCGCAGCTCCGCTGGTGACCGAGGCCGACCTGGCGCCGCTGCCGCCCCTGATGCAGGCATACCTTCGTCAGGTGGGCGCGGTCGGACGTCCTCGCGTGCACAACTTGCGCGTGACTTTCAACGCACAAATGCGAAGCAGTGCGACATCGCCATGGATGCAGGCCACGGCAACGCAATACGAGTTCTTCGACCCCCCGGCGCGATTGTTCTACATGAACGCCAGCCGGGCGGGCCTCCCGCTCGACATCTTCCACCGCTACATGGACGGAGCCGCGACGTTCCAGGTGCGGATTGCCGGCCTGATATCGTTGGTCGATAAGCACGGTGCGGGGCTCACAAACGACGAAACTGTCACGCTCATGAATGACGTGCTGGTCATGGCACCGGCTGCTGTCCTGGACCTGCCATTCACTTTCGAGACCACCGGTGAACGATCGCTCCAGGCCACCTTCCGCAACGCAGGGTACGCGGTGTCGGCCGTACTGACCTTCGACGGCGCAGGCGATCTCGTCGGTTTCGTGTCCATAGACCGGGCACACGACAGAGAAGGCGGCGCCGCGGCGTGGTCTACGCCTATTTCCGGATATCGCCAAGTTGACGGAATCCGGACCGGCGCCCACGGCGATGCGAATTGGATCGAACCCTCCGGCGAGTGGACGTACGGCCGGTTCGAGATCACGTCGATCGCGTACAACGTGACGCAGTGAACTGAGCACGAGTCGGACCTTGACTACGAAGTAGACCACCCTCTCGACGGTCGTGGCCGGCTGGTCCACTGGGCTCTCGTCGCGTCGCCGTCCGATAGGGTGTCACGTTCGAGGCAATGGTCGCGAACTCGGCCTTCGTCAGGGGCAGTCGCTGAAGCACCTGGGCCGAATCCCGCCGGGCGCTCCGCCTCACAGTCCAGGACACCGGGATCGGGATCTCGGAGAGCAGTCGGGCCAATCTGTCGGCTATCGGCTCCGAAACAGCCGATCGAGCCGCCGGCCGAAGATCGCCACCGCGATTCCCCCGACCGCGCCGATCGCCGCGTGCAGCGACCAGAACGCGCTGGGGCTCATGCGCTCGTAGAACCCGCCGATCCACCCGATCAGCATGTTGGCAACGAACAGCGTCATGAAGGTGAACCCCATCAGCGTCGCCTTGAGCTTCGCGGGCGCCGCGCGGGATACCAGCGCGAGGAGCGTAGGCCAGTAATAGAGGAACGCGATGCCGAGAAGGAACGAGTAGAGCACCGGCCAGATCGGGTGGACGAGTCCCGACCCCGCGAGGAGAATCGCCCCGACCAGGACCAGATTGCTCACGACCGTGAGCCCGGAGCCGACTCCGATCTTGCCGACATCGCTCGGCTCCCCGCCGCGCCGAGCCTGGTGACGCCAGATGGCGAGCACGAGCGGAACGCCGAGGATAGCGAAGAACGAGTTGCTCGCCTGATACCACGGAATCGGGACTTGGAAGCCGGCGACGGTTGGAGCGACTTGGCGTTGAATCCAGATCGGATTGACGTTGAAGATCTGGAAGTAGGCGATCGACTGGAAAATGGTGAGCGCCATCACGGCCGCCAGCGCGGCGACCCGCCGCCGATCGGCGGAGGTGAGCGCCTCGTCGTCAGAACCGCTCTCTCGCTCGACCTTGGCCGGCAGGTACCGGTAGCCGCTCAGGTAGGTGATCACTCCCGCGATCATGAAGATCCCGGCGATGCCGAAGCCCCAATGCCAGCCATAGACCTGGGCCAG
>JBDTOH010000420.1:0-5316 GCA_039933355.1 Gemmatimonadota bacterium
GCTCAAGGCTCCATCGTTGGCTTTCGACCTGGATATCAAAGGCGGGAAGGTGGTGACCGCGGCAATGGAGATGCGCGGCGCCGCCGGGTTAGCCGTTCACTTCGACGCCGGGACGGCGGCCGGGATCAGCGGCAACATCAACAAGGTCTTCTTCGTCCCGGTCGACATGTCTTTCCCGATCGCGGGACTGCCCGTTCCCCTCGCGATCACACTGCGCCAGACGATGACGCTCACTACGGAGTTCACCGCTCAGACCGCCACGGTCAGCGCCACCGAGGAATATGACTTCGCCGGCGCCATCAGGATGGGACTCCACAACGGGCAGTGGAGCGCCTCAGCGCCGACCCCGCTCGTCCCGAAGCAGAAGTTCGAGGACGCGGTCGGCGGCGCTTCGGCCGGCGTGAACGGATTGATTTTCGGATACGGGGGCAAGGTCATCGTCGGAATCGGCGCGTTCGGGTTCGTGACCGGCCCGTACGTCGGCTACAACACCGTGATCGGGATTTCCCGGAGCTCCGATCTCGTCGGGCCGATCATGCCGGTCTGCCGGTCGTCGATCCTCGATGTGGACGTGCGATACGGTATCGGGTACTCGATCCCCAAAGTCGTGGCCAAAGCGATCAATGTCGTATTGAGATTGTTCAACCGGAGGCCGATCCAACCAACCGGCGGAGTCGACTACTCGCACCCGGTCGAGAATCGCCATGACGAATTCCCCGCGGGGTGCACGGGCCCCCCGGCTCAGTGACCAGGCCGACCGGCTCGGAGCACGATCATGCGATTGCGAACCGCCGCGACTTGTGGCTGGAGCTCGGCGTCTGCATTGCTCCAGAGCGCGGCCACCTTTTCGTACCCGGCAATCGCCAGGGCAGTATCGCCCCGAGCGTCGTAGAGCTCAGCGAGGCGACGGTAGACGGGCACCCGGAACTCACCATCGGCGCCCATCCAATCGGACCACGGCGTCTGCAGGTATCGCTGGTAAACGACAATCGCCGAGTCGGGCCGGCCCACGAGATCGTACGCGCGGGCAAGATCGGGAAGGGCGCAGACGGCGCAGTCGGATACCTCGACTGCGCGGGCCAGCGTGACTACGGCTTGTTTGTATCGATGCTCCGCCAGCTCAGCGGCGCCCTCGGCTCGGAGATAGCCGCCTTCGTCCCGCATGCCCATCCGTCCCCGGATCGCCACCGGCGAAACGTCCACTGTGCGAAAGTCGAGCAGCACTGCGCGGGCCCGCTGCGGCAGTCCCGCCAGCGCGTAGGTGTATGCGAGAAATGCGTGATGGCGGTCCAAAGGCGCTATGCTGGCCAGCGGATAGCGAGCGAGCGCCCCCTCGAGCAGCGCAACCGCGCGCGCCGGATCGCGGCGATACTCCGCCTCGATGAACGCGAGCAAGATCGTGCCGTCCAGGTACTCGCCCGGCGTGCCGTCGCGCGCCTCGATCTCGACGTAGGACCGGATGGATCGCTCCGCCTCGCTCAGGCGGCCGCGGATCAGCGCGAGGAGACCGAGGATTCGAAGCGGGCTGGTCCGACGCTCGATGTCCGAGCCGGCGGTCGCGAGCAGCTCGCGCGTCTTGCTCTCAGCTCCCGCGTAATCCTCGCGCACCAGCGCGAGCGACACGCCGATGATCTCCGCGTCCTGTTGCGGGGGGAACTTCGCGCGCCGGATGTCGAGCGTGCGGCCCGCATCGGCATACTCGCCGCTGTTGAACTGATCGGTGGCGAGGTGATTGTAGAGGAGCGAGAAGGTCGAGTCCGACTCGAGCGCCAGGTGGAAGTATTGCTCGGCCGTGCGAAACTCCTTGAGCGACACATAGGCGGCGCCGAGATTGTTGAGCGCGCGGGTATTGGTCGGGTCCTGCTCGAGCAGCGCGCGATACGCCACGATCGCGCTGTCCGGCGCGCTGGCAAAGAGGTAGTAGCTGCCCATCGTGGCATATCGCTCCAGCTCCGGCAGCCGGTCCCGATGGCGAAACGCCCGCAGGATCGCGTCGGTGGCTCCGGCCTGTTCACCCGCCTCCGACAGATAGGTTCCCAGCCTTCGGTACGCCATCGCAAAGGTCGAGTCGAGCGCAACCGCGGCCTGCAGGAGCGGAATCGCCGCGCGGTTCTCTCCCCGCATATCACCGAGCTCGAGCGCCTGGGAATACAGCCGAAGCGCTTGCAGCGAGGAGGTCGTCACCTGCTCGAGCGGCAAGCTCGTCCGCAAGGTCCAGAGTGACTCACCTGCCCCGCGCCGCAACCGGCGCGACACCCGGTCCACCGCGGCGAGGAGCCGGGTCGAGTCCGATGCGACCTCGCGGACTGCGGCGAGCACCTCGCCTCGCGAGACCGAGGTCAGCTCCGCCGAGACGCTGAACCCGCTCCCCAAAGCCGCAACGTCTCCGGTCACGAGCGCCTTGACGCCTTCGCGCTCCGCGATCTCCCGAATCACCGCATCCGAGAGCGGGGCACCGGGCGGCTGCCGCATTCGCAGCAACGCGGCTTGCATCTGGCTCCGGGTCAACACCCGGGCTCGTCGCGACTGGGAGAAATCCGCGCGGAGCGCTTCGGTGACCGCGCCCGCGAGCAGCGAATCCCGGGTGTGGTTCCGGAAATCGGTGATCAGGATCCGATCGGCGCTCGTGAATGCGCCGCTCGAGCGAGGCAGACCGTTCGCCCCGAGGTAGGCGGCCGCAATCCCGCCGATCGCGAGGCCGGTCCACATAACCCGCCTGAGCAGGCGAGACGGCGAGCGTTTCGTTGCCGGGCTAGGGGACGCAGTATCGGCGACCGGGACCGCGTCGGCCGGGGAGATGACCGGCGCCGCCCGCAGTGTCTGTGCGAAGGCCTGAGTCTCGCGGGATGGCTCGGCACCGAAGTCGTCGACCATCCGCTTCGCGAATTTCTCATACGTGCGGAGCGCCAGCGTGCGGTTGCCGCTGTCGGCCAGCGCTCCCATCAGATGCCGAGCACTCGCCTCGTCCTCCGGCGCCAGTCGACAGGCCAGCTCCGCCCATCGGACCTCGGCCGCGTGGTCCTCGGTGGACCGCGCGAGGGCCGCCAGCGAGATCGAAGCGCGGGTGGCACGCTCGCGCAGCCGGCCGCGCACGAGGTCGGCCCATTGTTCGAACTCGGGCGACGCATCGGCGACGAAGACTCCGTCCAGAAACGTGCCCTGATACAGACCGAGCGCTTGCTCTGTCCGGCCGGCGTCGAGAGCACGCTCGAATGCAACCGCGTCGCACCACGATCCATCTCCCGTGACGGCGATTGAATCGTCTGGACGTGATTCGAGGATGTCGTCTTCAAGAAATCGGCGAATCGCGTGGAGCGCTTGCCTCAAGGCTCGGCGAGCCTCCTCGGCGCTGAGGTCCGGCCAGAAGAGGCCGAGCAGAGTATCGCGCCGGTGGGGTCGGGCCGGGGTGGCAACCGCCAGGTACGTGAGCAGCGCCAACCGCTTGGGCTGGGCTCGAATCACCTGTTCGCTGGGGGGAGTCCCGCTGATCAGCTCAAACCGACCGAGGGTCCGCAAGTAGACCATGCGCGGATCCCGGTGCCGGCTCGGCTTGAAAGGACAAGTCTCAAGTACACCTAACAGTACCCGTGCCCGCGACGGCCCGGCAAGGTCCTTGCTGCGCCGTTACCGCCGGCGGTAGCGGCCCAGCGGCGGCCGGGTAACGCGACCCCGCTACGTTGCCGGAGCTTGTGCCGCAGGCGCCCGGTAACCTCGCAAAAACCCAGGAGATTTCGATGAAGAACCTTGCGCTCCTTCTTATCCTCACCGGCCTCGCCAGGCCGGCCCACGCTCAGGGGCTGAGCTACGACATGAAGACCACTGCGGAGAGGAGCGATCCAAAGACGGGCACAATGTCCACCCAAGTCTTTTCGGCCGGCCACGGACGATTCTCCAACGGAAACACTCGGATTGATTTCACCGAGTCGATCATGCCGGGTGGCATGATGGCCGCCGGCAGCTACATGATCGTGCGCAAATCCAGTCCTATCTCGACCTTCGTGTACCCGGCCAAGCGCGAGTACCTCGAGCTCAACCGCGACGAGTTGACCAAGGATGCCGCGGATGTCCAGAAAGCCATGGGCGGCATGGCCAAGACCGAGATCTCCGGCGTTCAGGTCGACGTCAAGGACCTCGGAGCGGGCGAAACGATCGAGGGCAACGCCACGGTGAAGTACCACGTGACGACGGACTACACCATGAACGTGACGGTGATGGGACACAAGAGCACCACGGCGCAGCACTCCACGTCCGACCTCTGGGTCGCGCCGGGGCTCGACGGGCTCATGAACCCGACCGCGCGACAGACGGGCCCGATGACAGGGCCGATGGCGCCTCTCTCGGAGGCGATGCTCAAGGCATACGCGAGAGTGAAGCCGGGTGTGGTGCTCAAGACGGTCACGACGAGCGAGGCCGGCCGGGAGGGCGCGAAACACAGCAGCACGATCACCATGCAGATCTCCAACATCAAGCGCACCTCGATCGACGCCGCAACGTTCGTAGTGCCGGCCGGCTACACGAAGACCGAGGGTCTCGGCGGCGCAATGGGGGCGATGTTCGGCGATTCGCTCAAAGCGGCGGCGGCGCGCGCCCGCGCGGTCAGAGGTGCTCGCCCGTAGGACGAACCGTGGCGATCGGAGTATGACGGCTCGACAAACCGGTCACGCACGAGCTAAAATCCGGCACCCTTCGCTCAACTCTGGAGCTCCTGGTATGAAGATCCCAACCGCCTTGGTCAGCAGCGGCATTGTCGGCCTCGCGCTATTCGTGGCTCAACCGCTCCAGGCCCAGTCCGACGGATGCGGCCTGCTCAAGCCGGCCGAGGTAACCCCGCTTCTCGGAGCGAGCCCGGTTGGCAAACCGGTCGGGAGCGGCTGCTCGTGGACCGCTGCCGGGAGCACCAAGAAACTGATCGTGATCAAGCCAAGGACCGGAGGACCGGCAGCCGAGACGGCGTTCGCAGGCGCGCGCAACAACGCCGCCCGGGAGGGAACCGCCAAGGTGACCGACGAGCCTGGGATCGGCGACAAGGCCTTCACCAGCCTGACGTCGTTCGGCGTGGCCGCGATGATGCTCAAAGGCGGTAGACTGCTTCAGTTGCAGTATTGGACCGGAGCCGACGGCACCGCAAAGGACCGCGATGCGCTCCGTCCGGTGGCAAAGGCGGCGATCGCAGCGTTCTGATTCTCCCGACGGCTGGAGCGAAAGGGCTTGCAAACGGCGGGCTGGTACGTGGCGATGCTGCGAGGGATCAACGTCGGCCGCGCGAAGAGAATTGCGATCGCGGACCTGCGTGCCCTCGTGGAGGATCTGGGGTAC
>JBDTOH010000421.1:0-5268 GCA_039933355.1 Gemmatimonadota bacterium
GTTTCTTCCCCCGTCACCATCTTGCCGCCTTACCGTCTTACCGCCCTACCGTCTTACCGCCGCCTTGCCGCCTTGCCGCCTTGCCGCCAACTTTGCGTTCAGTCGCCCTCCGATGGAGCACCCATGGCCGGCCATAGCAAATGGAAGCAGATCAAGCGGAAGAAGGCCGTCACGGATTCGCGCCGGGCCTCGACTTGGACCAAGGCGATCCGTGAGATCACCGTGGCCGCGCGGGCTGGTGGCGGAGACCCGGGCGGCAATCCGCGGCTCCGGACCGCCATCGACGCCGCCCGGGCCGTGAACATGCCGAACGAGAATGTCGAGCGGGCGATCAAGAAGGGCACCGGCGACCTCGACGGTGTCCACTACGAAGAGCTCACCTACGAAGGCTACGGCCCGGGCGGAGCCGCGATCTTTGTGGAGGTCACGACCGACAACGCCAACCGCATCGTCGCCGAGATCCGGCATGCGTTCAACCGGAACAACGGCAATCTCGGCGCGTCGAACTCCGTGGCATGGATGTTCGATCGCAAGGGCCAGATCCTGCTCAACAGCGCGAAATCGCCGGAAGACTCGACCCTCGAAGCGGCCCTCGATGCCGGTGCCGAGGATTTCATGAAGGACGGCGAGCAGTACGTGATCACGACGTCGCCCGGCGACTTTCACGCGGTCCAGGACGCCCTCAAGTCGACCGGCTTCGCGATCGAAGGCGCCGAGCTGGCGATGGTGCCCAAGAACACGGTCAAGCTCGAAGGAGACGACGCCGAGAAGATCCTCAAGCTGATCGAGGCCCTGGAAGATCTCGACGATGTGTCGAAAGTCTTCTCCAACTTCGACATCGACGCCTCGACCCTGGCCGAAGCGGAGGCGTGAGCCCGGCGCCGATGAAGGTGCTCGGCATCGATCCTGGGACCGCAATCCTCGGCTACGGCGTCGTCCAGACGACCGGTAAAGGAATTGCCGAGCTGATCGAATGCGGAGTGCTCCGCACAAAGGCACGCGCGCCACTGTCGGACCGTCTCAAGGTGATCCATGAGGGCCTGCTCGAGCTGTTCGAACGCCACCGGCCCGACGTCCTGGCGGTCGAGGATATCTTCTTCGCCACGAACGTGCGCACCACCGTCACGCTCGGCCATGCCCGAGGCGTGATTCTTCTCTCGGGCGCGCTCGCCGGCATTCAGATCGCCGAATATTCGCCGGCCAAAGTGAAGCAGGTCATCGTCGGTCGCGGCGCCGCGCTCAAGCCGCAAGTCGGCTACATGGTCGCGAAGCTGCTCCGCCTCAAGACCGCGCCATCGCCGGCGGACGCTGCCGACGCGGTGGCCGTGGCGCTAACCCATCTATTGCTCGCGCCACGGCTCCGACCGGCGAAAGGCCTCCGATGATCGCCTTGGTTGTGGGCATCGTGCTCGACAAGCGGGACGAAACGATCCTGATCCAAACCGATGGCGGCGTCGGATACGAGGTCACAGTTCCCCTCGGCGTTCACGAGCGGCTTCCGCCCGAAGGAGCGCGGTGCTCGCTCCATACCGAGCTCGTCATTCGCGAAGACGCGTGGACTCTCTACGGGTTCGACCGCCCGAGCGACCGGACCATCTTCCAGCGGCTGCTCACGGCCGGCGGTTTTGGTCCGAGACTCGCGCTCGCGCTTCTGTCGACCCTCGGCCCGGACCGGACCGTGCGCAGCATTCAATCGAAGGATGTTGCGGCGCTGAGCTCGGTGACGGGGATCGGCCGGAAGAAGGCGGAGCGGCTTATCCTCGAGCTCGCTGATAAGTTCAAGGACGTCGCGATGGAGCGGACGCCGACCGCCGCGATCACGTCGGCGGCGGAAGCCGCGGCCCGCGCCCTGGTATCCCTCGGCTATTCTCCTCCCGGCGCGGACGACGCGGTGCGGAAGGCTCTGGCCGAGGAACCGGGCGCGGAAACGGGCGCACTGGTACGCAGGGCACTTCAGATGATGACGACCTCGAAGGGAGGCCGCGGGTGACCGACGGCAAGCGGGTGACGGCTGAGTGGCAGTGCACGAAGTGCGGATCGACCAATCGGAAGTTCGTCCCCGAAGGCACGCCGGTGATCACCGATAAGTGCGTGTCGTGCCACGCGAAGCATCTCGTGTGGCCGGGGCAACGACCGGTTCGCTGGAACTCGCGGGCGGCGTAGTTGTCCCGGGTCGAAGTCACCACACCCGATCGGCTTCCCGAAGAAGCCGGCACCGACCACGCGCTGCGGCCGTCCCGGCTCGACGAGTTTGTCGGTCAGGACGGGGTGAAGATGTCGCTCCAGATCGCCATCGACGCCGCCAAAGGGCGGAACGAGCCGCTCGATCACATTCTCTTCTTCGGGCCGCCCGGCCTGGGCAAGACAACGCTCGCCATGCTCATGGCGAAAGAGATGGGCGTTCAGATCCGGACCACGTCCGGGCCGGTGCTGGAGAAGCCCGGCGACCTCGTCGGCATGCTGACCGGTTTGGGCCACGGCGACATCCTCTTCATCGACGAGATTCACCGACTCCGGCCCGTGCTGGAGGAGTTCCTCTATCCGGCGATGGAGGACTATCGGGTCGATGTCCGGATCGCCGAAGGACCGAACGCGCAGACGATCCCGATGGCGATCGAGCCGTTCACCTTGGTGGGAGCGACCACCCGGTTCGGCCAGCTCACACCGCCGATGCGGGCCAGGTTCGGCATTGTGGAGCGGCTCAACTTCTACGGCGCCGACGACCTCTGCCGGATCGTGAAGCGCTCCGCCGAGATCCTGAAGGTGGAGACCGATCCGGACGGCGCGCTCGAGATCGCCCGACGGAGCCGGGGCACGCCGCGGATCGCCAATCGGCTCCTTCGGCGGGTCCGCGACTTCGCCCAGGTGAGAGCGAACGGCGTGATCACCACGCAGGTCGCGGCCGACGCGCTGGCCCGCCTCAACGTCGATGAGTTCGGCCTCGACGACATGGACGCCCGCATTCTCATGACGATCATCGAGAAGTTCGGCGGCGGTCCGGTCGGCCTTGCGACCGTGGCGGCCGCCGTGAGCGAGGACGCCGGCACGCTGGAGGAAGTCTACGAGCCCTACCTGATGCAACAGGGCTTCCTCGAACGAACCCCGCGAGGCCGGGTGGCTACGCCTAACGCTTACCGGAGATTCGGGATGAAGCCGCCGGTTGGTGGACAGGAGAGGCTGTTGTAGGGGGAAGGGGATCGGGAATCGAACGGTTTGGACGGATTCTTCTCTAATCCCGATTCCCATTCCCCATTCCCGACCAGCCCTCCCAACGCTCCAATGCTTACTTCCGACTTCGACTACACGCTTCCCCCCGAGCTCATCGCCCAGACACCAGCCGCCGAACGCGGGGCGAGCCGGTTGCTCACAGTGGATGCTGCAAGCGGCGTTCTCGCGGACCGGCAGTTCACCGATATCGTCGATTGGGTGGCTCCGGGAGACCTGGTCGTCGTCAACTCCACCCGCGTCCGCCACGCTCGCCTGCTGGGGACCCGCCCCTCCGGCGCCCCGGCTGAGGTGCTGCTGATTCATCCGGCGCCCGACGACACCTGGATCGCCATGGGGCAGCCGGGCAGCGCCCTCCGGCTCGGCAAGCGGATTCTGTTAGGCGGCGCAATCGAGATCGAGACCGTGGAGATCCTCGACGGTCCCAACCGGCGAGTCCGGTTCATCGGCGGCCGGGCCGAGGACGCGATGGCGCGATTTGGGCGGCTACCGCTCCCGCCGTACATCACGCGCGAGCCCACGACCGCGGATGACGAGCGGTATCAGACGATCTTCGCGGACCGGGAAGGGAGCGTGGCGGCGCCAACCGCCGGTCTCCATTTCACGCCGGAGCTGCTCGAGGCGCTCGCGAAGAAGGGCGTCACCGTCGAAACGCTCGACCTCGAGGTGGGGCCCGGGACGTTCCGGCCCGTCGAGGCCGAGGATCCGCGCGACCATCCGATGCACCGCGAGGTATTTACGATCACCGAGCCGCTCGCCACGGCGTTCTCGGAGACCCGGCTTGGCGGCGGAAAGGTTTGGGCGACCGGCACGACGGTCGTGAGGTCACTCGAGTCGGCCATCGACAACGCCGGGCGCCTTCGCACGGGCCGCCAGGAGACGTCGCTTCTCATTCTTCCGGGCTACCCGTTCGGCGCTGTCGACCGGCTGATCACGAACTTTCACCTGCCGCGCTCGACGCTGCTGATGCTGGTGAGCGCGTTCGGCGGCGGCGACCTGATCCGGCTCGCCTACCAGCATGCGATCCGCGAACGCTACCGATTCTTCTCCTATGGAGACGCGATGGCAATTGTCCCCGGTTAGACCCACGCAGCGGCCCCAGCTCCGACTGCAAGGCCCCTGGCCCGCCGCCCCGTGTCCCCCTACCCTTCGTCCCCGGGTTTCCAGACCTCCATCCCGACCCGAAAGGTCGTCCCGATGAGCTTCACCAATCCCGCCGGGCCCGACGCGGTGGCGGGCGCCGCTGGCTATGTGCAGGCGCTCCTCGAGATCCTCGGCGATCGCGACCCGATCGAGGTCATGGCCGAGCTGCCGAGCTGGATCAAAGAGCGGATCGTCGCGCTCAACGACAGGGGCCTGCGACGTCCCGAGGCGCCGGGTAAGTGGTCGGTCATCGAGGTGGTGCAGCATTTGGCCGACTCCGAGCTGATCAACGGCTACCGGATCCGCAGCATCCTCGACGAGGACCGGCCGCCGATCCGGGGCTATGACCAGGACTCATGGAGCCGGCGGTTCGGTTACGCGCAGGTCGATCGCGACACCGCACTCGCCCAACTCGAGGGGATTCGGGCCGCCAATCTCGCTCTCTACCGCTCCCTCGCACCCCGGGAGCTTGCCCGAGAAGGGGTTCACAGCGAGCGCGGTCCCGAGAGCGTCGGCCAGCTCATCCGTCTGCTTGGCGCCCACGACCTCGTACACCGGCGCCAGATCGACCGGATTCTGGGAGCCGCGTGACGTTCGGCTTCACGCTCGAGGGCACCGACGGACCGGCGCGGGCCGGCACGCTCGACCTCCCGGCCGGCCCGGTCCAGACCCCCGCGTTCATGCCGGTCGGAACGTTAGGCGCGGTACGGGGGCTCCATCCCGACGAGGTCGCCCGGACCGGCGCCCAAATCATTCTCGGCAACACGTACCACCTGCACCTCCGTCCAGGGGAAGAGGTCATTCGGGCGCTGGGCGGACTGCATCGGTTCACGACCTGGAACAAGCCGATGCTCACCGATTCGGGCGGCTTTCAAGTCTTTTCGCTCGAGGCGCTCCGAA
>JBDTOH010000422.1:0-5261 GCA_039933355.1 Gemmatimonadota bacterium
GAGTTTCAGCGGTTGGCCGGTCAGGCAAAAGCCGGCTGCGTGGTCTCGCGCCTACTCAACGCCGACATCACGATGGAAGCGCGGCTGGCCTGAGCCGCCGGGAACTCCTCCCGGTGCGATTGCTCGCCCGGGAGGGCCCGGTCAGATCATTGGAAAACCCGGAAGTGGCCGAGCAGCCACCACAGGAGCAGGAAGATCAAAACTGTGGTGAAACATCCACCCCCGAGCTTCTTGGCGCCGTAGCCTGCCGCCAAGCCCCGCAGTAACTTGCTCATTCTTCCGCGTTGCCTTTCAGTTAGCTGTGTCGTGTCCGCAGCTCTGTTGCGATGGGACGCCACGGGACCGAGTGATGTGCACAGGGGCCAAGGATTCGGCCGAGGCGGCAGGACTTAGGGTCTTGGATTTGCCAGTCACGTCCGCGCTGAGCCGAGCAGTCTCTCCCGCACGAAGCCCGAGTTGCTAGTCCCCAATTCCCTAAACCCTAGCCGCTCATGCGCTCGCTCCTCGCCACTTTGGTCATCAGCTCGCTCGCGGCTTCGCCGGTTCGCGCTCAGCGAGACTCGCTCGACATCACCGTGGCCGAGCTCGATGCGCACCTCCGGTTCCTCGCCTCGGATCTGCTCGAAGGGCGCGCCCCCGGAACCCGCGGCGAGCGCCTGACGACCGCGTATCTCATCAGCCAGCTCCAGGCGGCAGGCGTCCAGCCAGCGGCGTGGAACGGGGGCCGATGGCTCCAGCCGGTTTCGATCGTTGTGCACGACCCCGTGCCCGGCTCGCAGCCGGAAGCGCGCCTGACCGGCCGCACGGAGCGCGTCCTCGAGCACGGTCGCGACATCCGGCTCTCGAACTACTCCAACCGGCCGGACGTGAGCGGCGGCGGCGAGCTGGTGTTCGTCGGGTTTGGGATCGATGCGCCGGTGTACGACTGGAACGACCTCGCCGGCGTCGATCTCCGAGGCAAGGTCGCGGTCGCGCTCCTGGGCGAGCCGAATCTCCCCGGCGACCCGGCTCGCTTCAACGGCGTGCGCGCGTCCCGGTATTCGTGGACGTCCGACAAGGTGGCGGACTTGGAGCGCAAGGGTGCCGTCGGCGTGCTCTGGATTCGCCCGGCGCTCTCCCTCCCGAAGGGACCGGCCGGTGGAGCCCGACGCCTCGCTGATGTGGCCGCGACTGGCGGTATGCTGTTCACCGGCAGCCTCACCGACTCGGCGCTGGCCGCGCTGATCCCCGCCGGCTCCGGCTCGCTCGCCGACTGGCTCACGGCCGCGGCCAAGCCGGGATATCGGGCCCGGCCGCTCGGCGTTAGGCTCGACGTGCGGTTTCGCACGAGCCCTCGCACCGTCGTCACCCACAACGTGGTCGGCGTGGTCGCGGGCACCGATCCCGCCCGCACCGATGAGCACATCGTGATCAGCTCGCACTGGGACGCTTACGGGATCGTGGCGCCGGTGAACGGGGACTCGATCGCCAACGGGGCGATGGACGACGGCTCGGGGATGATCGCGGAGCTTGCGCTGGCTCGGGTCTTTGCCCGGCACCCGCAGCCGCGGTCGATCACCTTTCTCTTTTTCACCAGCGAGGAATGGGGTCTGATCGGTGCGGAGGCGTTCGTCCGGAGCGGTGTCCTCCCGATGGACCGGATCGTCGCCAACCTGAATATCGACGACGGGCTCGAGGTGTTCGGCCCCAAGCGGGACGTCGCGCCGCTCGGCGTCGAGCTCTCCAGTCTGGGGAAGACCGTGGACGCTGTCGCGCAGAGCATGGGTCTTACGGTCACGACCGACCCGTTCCCGGCGGAGGGTTTCTTCCTGAGGGCCGATAACTACCCGTTCGCGCGCGCGGGTGTGCCGGCCCTCTACATGGCCCTCGGCACCGACGCGGTCGGCCGCCCTGCCGGCTGGACCGATGCCAAAGCCAAAGACTACATGGACCACCACTACCACCGGCCGAGTGACGACTACGAGACCGTGGCGGTGGATCTCGCGGGATCGCGGCAGCTCGCCGAATTCGTCCGCGACGTGACGATCGCGATCGCGCGCGCTCGGGATCGTCCCACCTGGCTTCCCGGCGCCGAGTTCTCGCGAGGCGCTGCGCGGCCCTGACGCAGGTGCGGGTTGAGAGGGGCGCAGCGCCACCGCTATATTGCTTCCAAACCCGCCCGGTCAGCGACCGACCTGGCGGGTTTCTTGTGTCATAAACTCCGTTGCTCGAGAGCCTCATGGCCCGCACGCGCTCCGCCGCTCTTGGTTTCATCCTGGTCACGTTGCTGATCGACGTGACCGGGTTCGGCATCATCATCCCCGTGATGCCGAAGCTGCTCACGGAGCTGACCGGTGGCACCATGAGCGACGCCGCCCGCGTCGGCGGGTGGATGATGTTTGCCTATTCGTTGATGCAGTTCGCCTGCGCCCCGATCATGGGCGCGCTGAGCGACCGGTTCGGCCGCCGTCCAGTGCTGCTCGCGTCGCTGTTTGGCTTCGGCGTCGACTATCTGTTTCTGGCGCTCGCTCCCTCGGTGGCTTGGTTCTTCGTCGGCCGGGTTGTCGCGGGGATGATGGGCGCGAGCTTCACCACCGGCGCGGCGTACATCGCGGACATCTCACCTCCGGAGAAGCGGGCGCAGAATTTTGGGATGATCGGCGCCGTGTTCGGGCTCGGATTCATCATCGGCCCGCTGATCGGCGGGCTGTTGGGGTCGTATGGGTCCCGGGTGCCGTTCATGGCCGCGGCGGCGCTCGCGCTCCTCAATTGGCTCTATGGGTATTTCGTGCTGCCGGAATCGCTCGGTCTCGAGAATCGGCGGAAGTTCGAGTGGAGCCGGGCGAACCCGATTGGTTCGCTGGCGCACCTCCGCCGTTATCCCGTCATCATCGGATTGATCGTGTCGCTCGTGCTGCTGCAGATCGCCGCCTTCGCGGTCCAGAGCAACTGGTCGTATTACACGATGGAGAAGTTCCACTGGACCGAGAAGATGGTGGGGCTCTCGTTGGCGGCCGTCGGGCTTGCGTCGGGGCTCGTGCAGGGCGTCCTCGTCCGCGGCATCATCCCTCGGCTCGGTCTGCCGCGCAGCGTCTACGTAGGACTGGGCCTGTACGCGCTTGGCTTCACGCTCTTCGCGCTCGCGACCCGGACGTGGATGATGTTCGCGTTCATCGCCGTGTATTGCCTGGGCGGTATTGCGGGCCCGGCCCTGCAGGGCATCATCTCGACGCAGGTCAAGCCGAACGAACAGGGCGAGCTGCAGGGCGCGCTCACGAGCCTCATGAGCGCGACCGCCATCATCGGCCCGCTCATCATGGCGAACGTATTCGCCTACTTCACGGGGCCGAAGGCGCCGGTATACCTGCCCGGCGCGGCGCTGCTTCTCGGCGGACTGCTTTCGCTGGTGAGCGCGATGCTCGCCCGCCGGAGCCTCAAGCGGACCACCGCTCCGGAGGCGACACCGGACGTCGCCGCGGCCTGATCAGACTCGCGCGCGGACCCGCCTCTCCGGCGGGTCTCCGGTCCATCGCCTAACGACGGTCGTCATCGGGCCGGCGGCGGTAGCGCCGGCCCGCCCCGATCTGGTCCGGGTCAGACGGGGAGCACGCCCACTTCGGTGATCGGCGGCCGGCGGCCCCATTGCTCCAGAACCCGTCTCAGATCCTTCACGTCGAGCGGCTTGGTGATGTAGTCGTTCATGCCCGCGCTCAGGCAAGCCTCGCGGTCGCCCTGCATCGCGTTGGCGGTCATCGCCACGATGGGAATGGTGCCGAGCAATCCGGGCTGCCGCCGGATAGCGGCCGTCGCCTCGAAGCCGTCCATCACCGGCATTTGGCAATCCATCAAGATCAAATCATACGTGGACTGCTGCGCCTTCTCGACGGCCGCGGTGCCGGTGTCGGCGAGGTCTACGACGCATCCCTCTTTCTTCAGCAGATAGGTGATCAGTCTCTGGTTGACCCGGTTGTCCTCCGCGACGAGGACCCGAAGCCCGAGCGGCTCGGACGTGATCCGCGGCGCCGACTCGTGGCGTGCTTCGGCGAGCGTATAGCGGGTCACCAGCCGCCCAGGAACTCGCCCGTCCACGATGATGCCCAGCGCGGCCTCCAGATCTCTGGACGGCACCGGCTTCACCAGGTAGCCGGCGAACCCCGCGGCTGCGAAGTCGTGGCCGTCGCCTTGTCGCGGAGCCGAGGTGAGCAGGATCAGCGCCGTATCCTTCAAGCCGTCGTCGCTCCGAATCACCTGGCCCAGCTCGATTCCGTCCATTACCGGCATCCGCGCGTCGAGCAACGCGACCCGGTATGCGTCGCCCGCACGCCGCGCTTCATGCAGCCGGTCCAGGGCCTCCTTCCCGGACGGCGCGACGTCGCAGCGCAACCCCCAGCTGGTGAGCTGCGCGTGGTAGACCTGCCGAGCAACCGCGTTGTCGTCCACGACGAGGGCGCGAACGCCGGTCAGATGGGCCGTCGGCGAACGTGCCGGTGCGGGTTCCGGATCCGGTCGCAGGCGGAGGCTGAACCAGAACGTCGAGCCGGTACCGGGCTCGCTCCGGACGCCGATCTCGCCACCCATCATCTTGGTGAGCCGCCCGCAGATCGCCAGACCCAGGCCGGTTCCTCCAAACTCGCGTGCGGTCGAGGAGTCGACCTGCGAGAACTGCTGAAAGAGCCGGCCTAACGCGCTTTCCGGGATGCCGATTCCGGTGTCTTCGACCTCCACCAGGATCAGCTCGCCGGTCTCGTCCGCTTCCTGCAAGGCGATCCGGATCACGACATGCCCCACGGCGGTGAACTTGAGGGCGTTCCCGGCGAGGTTGACCAGGACTTGGCGGATGCGGCCAGGATCGCCGATGAAGCGACGGTGCATCCGAGGCGTGTACTGGAGGACGAGATCGAGGTCTTTCTCCGCGGCTTTCGGCGCCAGCACTTCGAGGACATCCTCGGCGCAGATGAGGAGGTCGAAGGGGATCAACTCGATGCTGAGCTTGCCCGCCTCCATCTTCGAGATGTCCAGGATGTCGTTGAGAATGGCCAGCAGCGCGACGGCCGAGTTGAGGACCGTTTCGGCATAGTCGCGCTGCACTGGGCCGAGCTCGGTATCGAGCAGCAGGCCGGACATGCCGATGACGCCGTTCATCGGCGTCCGGATCTCGTGGCTCATGGTTGCGAGGAACTCGCTCTTCGCCCGGGTCGCGGACTCGGCCTGGTCGCGAGCGAGCTCCAGCTGCTCCGTCTGGCGTGTCAGGGCGGCGGTCCGCTCGGCGACCGTCTCTTCCA
>JBDTOH010000423.1:0-5256 GCA_039933355.1 Gemmatimonadota bacterium
AGGGGCGCTCGGTTTGTATTGGAAGAATCAGACATCGAGCGGCGGCGCGACAATCGGCTGGTGAACTCGTCGGCGGCCGCGAGCAGCCTCGCGGGCGTCTCGCCCGCGAAATCGCGGAAGTCGCGGATCAAGTGGGCGCCGTCGTAGTATCCGCACTGCGCCGCGATCGTGGCCCATCCCCCGGGCCGGCGATCGAAGGCTTCGAAAACCCGCTGGAACCTGCTGATTCGCCCGAGCAACTTCGGGCCGAGCCCGACCTGTCGGCGGAACCGGCGGGCGAACTGGCGTTCGCTGAGGCCGAGGGTGCGGGCCACATCGGCGACCCGGTGACTGCCTCCCGACTCCACAATGCTGTTCGCGGCCCACGCCACGGCGGGATCAGCTGCATCATCCACCGCCCGCGCCAGCACAGCATCCGCGGCCAGAGCAGCCTCAGCCGGCGTCGCGGCGTCGAGCACGCGCGGCACAAACTCCCGAGCGAAACGCGGCGCAAGCTCGTCAAGCGACCCCCAGCGTCCGGCCATCTCCTCCTGGGAGAAGGGAAGTAGCGCCGCCGCGCCCGCCGGCCGGAACCGGACGCCGAGAACCGCCACGGATCCTGTCGGCCTGAGATCGAGCGGCTCCGATAGTTGACCTGCAAACAGCACGCGTGGTTGGCGCCTCGGCTCACCGGCGCCGGGGTGATGCTCGAATGGATCGCCGAGATGCACGATCAGCTCGGCGCGTCCATCCGGGAGGACCGGACTGGGACCCGACTCGTCCCCTCCCCATCTCGGTCCTTCCAGCATCCAGAGACACTCGACGTGGGCAGCGAGTCGTCCCGAGGGGGCGAGCTCTCGATAGCGAAGCATGAGTCAATCTAGCCTCGCCCGGTCGGACGGCGCGCGTTAGGTGGGCTTCGCTACGGACTCCGCGGTCTCGGTGCCGACGCGTGGCCGTTCAGGATCCGCCAGCCGTCGTCGCGGTGGACAAAGGTCATGGTCAGTATCCCCCCGAACGTGAAGCCGGGGTCCGCGGTCGAGTCGCTCATATGGGTTTGGAAGTTGGTCACTACCGACGCAACGCCGGGCACGATCGGCAGGATCTCAGTGTCGTGATAGGTTGTCTCGATCCGCGTGCCCGCCGGCATCTTGGCGAAGTACTGCCGAATCTCCGCCGCCGACCGGGCGACGACCCGGCCATCCTCGAGCCATCGGAAGCTCGGGTCGTCGGCGTAGATCCGGGTCACCGAGTCCCACTGCGCAGCGGCGAAGTGTCTCTGAAGCCCGTCGATCGCCGTGCGGACGCTGTCGCGGATCGCGAGCACCTGGGCTTCCGCCAGCCGGCCGTGGTCCACCGCGCACCCGCCTGAGAGGCCGGTCAAGAGTCCTACCGCCGCCCTCACTGTCCGACTCCACTTTCGGCCTGGACCGCCGCCGATGTTAGGCATCGTCGTCGCTCGCGTCCGGCTGCATGGCGCCGGCGATGTTCCCCTCGGTGTCCCGGAAGAAGATCAGATGGCCAACGGTGGGGATCTGGGTTCTCGGCAAGACGATCGTTCCGCCGTTCGCGACGACCGCAGCGGCGACCTTGTCGAGGTCCTTGACGTTGATCGTGCACTCGTACCCGTTCATCCGCACGCCCTCGATCAGCTCCCGGCGGCCTTGGAGCGAGCCGCGAATGCCGGGCTCTCGATCGGTCCCGGTGTCGATCATGAAGAATCCCGGCGGCCCCCACGGCTCGAAGCGCCAGCCGAATACGCGCCCATAAAAGCGCGGCGCCCGGACGAGGTCGTCCGCATTGATCGCGAAGTGCGCGACATTCGCGGCGGATTGTTGTCGAGCTGACGCCATGCGGAGGCTCCGTTCGAGTTGGAGAGATGGTGGTCCGATTACGCCCGTTCCCGGCGGGCCGATGCGATCCGAGGGCTAAGATACGGGCTTCGACCGTAACCCGCTAACGCTATATTGCCACGTCATGTCGCGATCGCGCCAACGCCCCGGGCCGGAAGCCCGCACCATGTCCGTGGCCTACGCCTCCGGCTACACCTGGCGCGGGCGGTCGAGCGAATGGGGCCAGTTGGTCTACGCGTCGCGGGGCGTGCTGACCATTCATACCGAGGCCGGGCTCTGGGTCGTGCCCCCATACCAGGCCGTTTGGGTCCCCGCGCGCGTGCGCCACCACGTCGAGATGGCGGGACGGGTGCTGCTGCGGGCGCTCTACCTCAACGCCTCACTCCAGCCTCGGCTGCCGGCCACCTGCCGGGTGGTTCACGTCTCGCCCCTTCTGCGCGAGCTCTTGCGACGAGCGATGCAGCTCCGAACCCTCGACCGGCGAAAAAAGGAGGAAGGCCACGTGCTCGACGTCCTACTCGACGAGCTCACGGTTCTTCCGCTCGCGCCGGTGGATCTTCCGATTCCGCGCGACCTCCGCGGCCTTCGCGCCGCCACGTTGGTCCGCGGGGCGCCCTCGGGCCGCCACTCCCTGGCCGAAGTCTCTCGACACTCCGGCGCGAGCCCACGAACGCTCGAGCGCATATTCCGCACGGAGACCGGGCTCGCCTTCGGGGCCTGGCGGCAGCGCGCTCGACTCCTCCGGGGCCTGCAACTGCTTGCTGAAGGGAAACCGGTGACGCGGACGGCGGTGGAGGTGGGGTACGATAGCACGAGCGCGTTCATCGCCGCGTTCCGGCGGGCGTTCGGGACGACGCCGGGTCAGTACTTCAGGGAGGCGCGGGCGCTGGAGGAGGGGACGGTGGAGGGGATAGGGAGTAGGGCTTAGGGCCCAGGGCTTAGGGAAAGGGAATCGGACCTCGCAAATCGACTGACGGCCGCGGTATCAGCTCCGCGTCCCCGTCCCCCGTACTCCATCCCCTCTCCTTCAGCGCCCCAAATAGATTTGCGCCACTCCGCGGGCCAACTCGTCCGGCGACCCCGAGTCCGAGTTCGTGAGCACGATCACCGTTAGGTGGTCGGCGGGGAAGCGCGCGAATTCCGCCCGGAAGCCCGGCAGCGCCCCGCCATGGTGCACCTGCCGGTGCGTGCCCAGCGAATCGAGCGACCATCCGAAGCCATACGCGTAGCGCGCGCCGCCCGTGAGCCCGATCGGCGTCCACATCGCCTCCTCGGTTGCGGCCGTCAATACTCGCCCGTCTTCGAGCGCCATATCCCATTTCGCCAAGTCCAGCACCGTCGAGAGAAATGCCCCGCTCGGTCGCAAGGCGAGGTATTCCTCCGTGTTCACATAGCGGTTGTTGCGCCAGGCGTACCCGTGCGCGCGGTGGGGAACGAGGTCGGTTGTCGTCGTCGTCCGGGTCGCCGTCATCGCGAGCGGGGCAAAGATCCGTTCCTCCATGAATGCGGGCCACGGCTTTCCCGAGACGCGCGCGATCACTTCGGCGAGCGTGAAGTAGCATACGTTGCAGTATTGCCACTTCGATCCAGTCGGGAAATCGAGCGCCGCGGCAAAAGCGGATTGGATCACCACGCTGTCGGCCTGCACCTTGTACGGATCGAAGGCCGGGCCTTCGCGGAGAATGCCCGACGTGTGGGAGAGAAGATGGCGCAGCGTGATGCCGCGCCACGTCTCCGGCGTCCCGGCGATGTACTTCTCCACAGGATCGTCGATGTTCACCTTCCCGTCCTGTGCCAGCAACATGACGCCGCTTGCGAGAAACTGTTTGCTGACCGACCCGATCTTGAAGACCGTCTGCGTCGTCACGGGGATGTCGTCCTCGACGTCAGCCAGACCGTAGCCGACGGCCTTCACCAGCCGGCCCGACCGAACGACCGCGAGCGCCACGCCCGGAACGTGCCTCCGCGCCATCTCGGCCCGAATGAATCGGTCTACCGAGTCGGTCGAACCACGTGGCCCGACGGCCGGCGCCCGCTGCGCCGCAACCGCCGTGGTGACCATGAGCGAGAGCATGAGACGAGATGCCCCCAGGACGGCGGGCATAGTGGTCCGAGTCGGCATTCGGGATCTCCGAGAGAGACGGGGGCCGTCAACCGTTGTGTGTCGTGGCCTCTCCAAGTCCTGAGCCTTGCGCGCCAAACCCGGCGACCAGCACCCTGATTCGTTCCCCAAGCTCGGGGATCCCAGCCTTTTTCTCGCTGCTCGTGACCAACAGGTCATCGGGCGGATACTCGAGCTCCGCGGCCCGCTCGCGCGCCGCCTTGACCTGTTGCACGCGAGAGAGCTTGTCCGCTTTGGTCAGCACGACGATTGTGGGCGTCCGCCCAGCCGACAAGATGTCGCGCATTCCCATGTCCTCGGCGGACGGGGGATGGCGGATGTCGAGGAGCCAGATGATCCCTTCGATTCGCTCCCGTTGCTCGACCACGCCCTGCAGGAGCTGACGAAACTTGAGCCGGTCGCCGTGGGAGGCGAGGGCAAAGCCGTACCCCGGCAGGTCGATCATGTAGAAGTCGGGAAGACGAAAGGCGTTGAGAAGCTGGGTCTTTCCCGGGGTCGCGCTGATCTTGGCGATCCGCCGGCCGACCAGCGCGTTCAGCAAGCTCGACTTGCCGACGTTCGAGCGGCCCAGAAACGCGACCTCAGGCAAGACGGGATCGAGCGGATGGGTTGGTTCAGGGAAGCTGCCGACAAAATCTACGGAGAGCTTTGCGAACGGCGCCGCGACGTCAGGGCTCATTGGGCTCGGCCGTTCCACCGCCCCGGGATGAGCTTGGGCTCAGGCCTCACGCACAGCCCGCGGACGCTCGGTCACGACCAGGGGCGGCTTTCCTTCGTTGATCGACTCGACGGTGATCACCACTTCGCGCACGTCGTCGCGCGACGGAAGCTCGAACATGATGTCGGTCATCACGGTCTCGAGAATCGCGCGGAGTCCGCGGGCGCCCGTGGAGCGCTTGAGTGCCTTCTTGGCGATCGCGCGGAGCGCTTCTTGATCGAACGTGAGGCCCACGTTCTCGAGGTCGAACAGTTTGTGATACTGCTTCGTGAGAGCGTTCTTCGGCTCGGTCAGAATCCGGACCAGCGAGTCCTCGTCGAGCGATTCGAGCGGAACGACCACTGGGAGCCGCCCGACCAGCTCCGGGATCAATCCAAACCGGAGGAGATCGTCCGGCTCAGCGCGAATGAACGCGTTCTTCTTGTCGAGTGTGCTCGCCTCGCTCCGACCGCTTGCAGTGAATCCGATCTGCTGCCGACCGAGGCGCGACTCGATGATCTTCTCGAGCCCGTCGAATGCGCCGCCGCAAATGAACAGGATGTCCTTCGTGTTGATCTGGATGTATTCCTGCTGCGGATGCTTGC
>JBDTOH010000424.1:0-5254 GCA_039933355.1 Gemmatimonadota bacterium
AGCCGTCGGGATCGACCGAACCTTTCTCGAGCGACTCGTGCGGGACATTCTCGACGAGCGGGACGACGTCGGCGACCGGCGCACGGATGCCGTACTGGTGTTGCGGCACGGCAAGCTCGTGCTCGAGGAGTATTTCTGGGGCGCACGGCGTGAGCTGGCGCATCCGATCGCATCGATCACGAAGAGCGTGGTACCGGGACCGGCTCTGGCAGCGGAGCCGGCCTCCGATCCGGGTGCGCGATCTCCTCTCGATGACCGCCGGAGTCGACTGGACGGACCACTCGGCCGCCGATCCGTACACCCAGCGGTTCCTCGCCGCGGAAGACCAGGTCGGCTTCGTAATGGACCTCCCGGCGAGAGAAGCACCCGGCGCCCGCTACAACTACAACAACGGCCTTCCGAGCCTGCTTGGTCCGCTGATCACGCGGCGCGTCGGCGAACCGGTCGAGACCTTCGCCGACCGCGTGTTATTCGAACCGCTCGGTATTCGCAACTACGCCTGGGCGACCATGCGAGACGGGACGCCCCTGCTCGCCGGTGGCCTCCGCATGCCTCCGCGCGACATGGCCAAGCTGGGCCAGCTCGTACTGTCTCAAGGGATGTGTAAGGGAAAACGGCTGATCTCGCGGGACTGGGTGACGCTCTCGACCACCCACCAGACGCGCGCCGACGATTACCCATACGGCTTCTACTGGCACCTTTCAGACCCGAGCCGGCCGTGGCACGGCGATCCTCCGAGCTATCTCGGGCCGATCGACCGGTATCGCGCGATCATGGGCGTGGGTCAGGGCGGGCAGGCGATCGTCGTGCTGCCGGATGTCGACGTGGTGATCGTGGTCGCCTCATCGAACTGGTTGCCGGGAATGACGGACGCATTTCCGACGCGGCTGATCAATGGGTATCTGGTGGGGGGGATCGGGAGTGGGAAGGCGGGAATAGGGAATAGGGAATAGGGAATAGGGAATAGGGAATCTTCGGAGTCCCGACGGACTGACGCCTTCACCCGTCAGCGCTCTGTCACCAGCGCCCGCGGGCGGCATTGAGTACTCTTGAACAGACCCCCGGGTGGCTTCGTCGTCGTGTTCCGGAGCGGAAGTCCACTTTCCGGGCTCTTGGCTCGTAGGCCTTCGGCCGAGAGCGTTATGGTTGAGGGGCCATCTATGAAGTGGTAAAAGGCCGCACCCGGGAGCGCGCTTGCCCCGTCTCGAACGATCCATTGTCACTGCCATCGCCCTCCTGGGCGCATTTCCCGAAGTGGCGGTTGCCCAATCTTGTCCCGCCGACACTATCACGCGACAGGAGCTCGGAGCGGCGATGCGTGAGGCACGACTCGCCCCGGGCGGCGACTACGCTGTTCTCGCGACGATGAATTCGATGCGGTTTCAATCAGCCGTCTTCCAACGCCTGATTCAGCACGCGCTGGCGCGTCGCCCCGATGGAGGCACCTTTTTCATCCCGCATGACATACTCTGGTGGGAATTCCTCAAGGTCGCCGGGCTCCGTGTGGGAGAAGAAGACAAAGCGCCCATCGGCCGGCGTTTGGCTTTTGAGTACCATCAAAGCATTGAGGTGACCTACGGGCGCCCGGACAGCGTGATCAAGGAGACGAAGCATGGCCCCTCGCCGTCGATCGCCGCGAATGTAAGACTGGAGTGGCCCGATCGGCCGGATGGGGTCCGCAAGTTTTCTTTCGTCGATACGCTCTCGGTACCGCAGCTGCAGATGACCAGCCAACAGGTGTCGACGTTCCGATTCTTGGTGTTCAGTGACATGATCGCCTTTGATGAGATTCAAGGAATGTCAGGCCGGCCCGTCTCCGGCCTGCTTGGCACGCTTTTCAAGCTCCTCGGTGAAGGCCGTGCTGTATACTCTCGCTTCAGCATCGCGCCGGACGGGATGCAGGTCATGCGTGCGAAGGCGAAGAGGTTGATTTCCAAGACTGTGACAGTTACGACCAATCCGGACGGACGGGCTCAGAATGGCGTGCCGGACGACCGGCCGGATCTGGCTGCGATAGAGGCGCGTCTTCAGGAGCCGCTGGACTTCGAATACTATCCCTACCGTTGCTCGCCGTCGACCGACTGAGTCTGGCGAATCTGCGGATCAGTATCGGTGCGATCCTCCGACGAAGGCGACGGTGGCCGTCGTTTTCCCGGAGCGCCGGCCAGCGTCGGCGGACCGTGCGCGTTCCACCACGTGTCTGCGTCTTTCGTCGTCCAGCCTCCGGCATCTACACATGACCTAAGAGCCTCGTCGAGGGCCTGGGCGCTCGCCGGCCGGTGCGCGGGCGCTTTCTCGAGACAGCCGAACACCACGCGTTCGAGGTCGTGAGGAACCACAGCGCCGGTGCTTGCCATGGGTGCCGGCGCTTCGCTCAGGTGTTTTATCAGCACCGCCATCGAGGATTTCCCTTCGAACACCGGGCGACCGGTGAGCAGCCAATAGGCAACGCACCCGAGAGCATAGAGGTCGGCCTGAAGGTCGACGTCATGGACCCCATCGACCGCTTCGGGCGCCATGTAGGCCGGCGTACCCGCGGACACGTTAGGCGCCGTGAGCGCTGCGTCACCGTCCGTCTCGACCTTCACCAGTCCAAAGTCGAGCACCTTGAGAAAGTCTACCTGGGTTCCCATCCGACAAAGCATGAGATTCGATGGTTTGATATCGCGATGGACCAACCCCTGCTCGTGGGCCTCGGCCAGGGAGAGACAAGCCTGGCTCAGTAGGTGGATAACCCGGCCCGGTGGTTGGATCCCATGGGTCTCGACCAGCTCCTGAAGATCGATCCCGTCCAGTAGCTCCATCGCATAATAGAGAGACCCGTCCTCCGCGATTCCGAAGTCGTACAGGTCGATGGTATGGGGCGAGCGGAGATTGGCGGCCGCCGACGCTTCGCGCCGAAAGCGTTCCAACACCGTCAATTTGGCCGGCCCGTCCACGATGCGGAGAAAGGCCGGGGCGATGAGCTTGACCGCCGCTGGTCTGGCGAGAAGGCGATGCGAGGCTCGGTACACCTCTCCCATCCCACCGACGCCGAGCCGCTCCCCAAGACGGTAGCTGCCGAGGTCGCGAGCCTCGCGGACGGCATGGCCGAGCTGCCGGACGATCCGAGCCGGAATGACGGCGAGGGCCGCGCAGATGAATTGAGGGACGAACATCCATCCCAGCTCCGAGGCCGGCCGGAGGGTCGTGACACCCGCGTTCATCGCAAGGAGATAGAAGAGCGGATCCATCGCGGCGGCGATCAGCGCGACCATGAACACTGTTCGGGGCCGAGCCGGAACAATCGCGGGGTAGGCCAGGATCGCGACGCAGACCCATGAGATTCCCCGCCCGAGCAGCGGCGGATTCCACTGGGTGAGGGCCGCCGCGCCCGCGCAGACCACGACTTCGTGTCCGAGCCCCAACCCCAACACCAGATGGAGGTGATTGCGGAACCGGCGAGCCGCCCAGGCGACCACCAGAGCCAAGGCAATCTCCAAGACCGTCATCGGGTCACCGAACTGATCCCAGGCAGTTTGAAAGCGCGGGTCGGGACCGAAGATGAGGCGATAGAGACCAAACATCGCCCAGATGCTTCCCATCCCCAGTCCGGCGATCGAAACCCTTCGCGCCGTGTCCAGCGCGAGATCGCTTGGTAACCCAGTCGTGGCGTCGGCGAAAACAAATCGCCGCACCGCCTCTACCGGAGAGGAAGATTGTCGATTGCTCGGCATCGAGCTTTAAGGCTACCTCGAAGCGGCGGCCAAGGGAACGCCCCAGCCGCCCCACCGCCTCGCCTGGCGTGGGTCTCCCAGGAACGGCGACGAAAGAATCCCAGAGGACGGGCAGGTCACGGCCGATGACGAGGTTCTCGAGGCGCGATTCTCCCACTCCGACACGAGGAGTAAGTATGTGCCTAAGAATCCCTGGACCGGCTATCGTCGTGGGAGCAATCCGGAGTCGCCACGGGTCGGTTGTCGGATGGCTTGCCTTCTTGGCGGGCGCGCCGCTCGCGGGCCAAAGCCTAGCCCCTGGTTCGCCCGCCGTGCAAATGATCGCTGTGGCTCCAGGAGAATCGCTCCGGGTGACGACCCTGGGCCGAGGACCGACGGTCGTTCTGGTTCCGGGGTTGTTCGGATCGGCATTCGGGTACCGCCACCTCACCCATGCACTGGTCGACAGCCGCTATCGCGCTCTGGTCGTCGAGCCCCTGGCGATCGGCGGCTCCTCCCGACCGCGAGAGGCCGACTATTCCCTAACGGCGCAATCGGATCGTCTTGCCACCGTCCTCACGTCGATTGGCGCCGAGCCGGCCATCATCGTCGGTCATGCCGTGGGCGGCTCGGTAGTCCTTCGCCTCGGTTATCGGAACCCTGAGCTGGTCCGGGCAATCGTGCTGCTCGACGGGGGCCCGAGCGAGGCGGCCGCGACGGAGGGGTTTCGACATGCGCTCGGCCTGGTGAAATGGGTCAAATGGCTGGGCGGACAGCGGATCCTTCGGGGACGGATCAAGAAGGAGCTCACGGAGGCGTCGGCGGATCCAGCGTGGGTGACCGATGAGGTGATCGCGGGTTACACGGCCAGTACTACCGCTCAGCTCGACGCGACCCTCGATGCGTTCCGGTCGATGGCGAAGAGCCGGGAGCCGGAGCTTCTCGGTCCGCGTCTCGCCGAGATCGCATGTCCGGTACGCCTCGCGCTCGGCCTTGCACCGCACCGTGGCGGGATACCACCCGACCAACTCGAGCTGCTGGTGGCGCGGCTGCCGCGATTTGTGATCGACAGCATTCCGGGCGCCGGCCACTACCTCTTCGAGGAGCAGCCACAGGCGGTGATGGCAATCATCGCGTCCGTGCGAGTGGAGCTCGATCGCGCCGCCGCCGTCGCGGCTCTGGGACGGGCCCAATGACCCGTCCGTTGCAAGAACGTTATGACGCGATTGTAGTCGGAAGCGGATTCGGCGGCGGCATGGCCGCCCACGTCCTGATCGAAGCGGGCTGCCGCGTGTTAATGATCGAACGGGGTGATTGGGTCGCCCGAGGACCCGAGAACTGGTTGCCTGATAACGTGGGCCCGCTCGGGCCTTACTACTCCTCGGCACCGCCGTACCAGCAGATCGCCCGGCGCGGTTGGCAGAGTGTGGGCGCGTTCCATTGTGTCGGCGGTCCATCCGTTTTCTACGGCGGCGTCTCGCTCCGGTTCCGCGAGGCGGACTTCGATCCAGACCCCGGCGTCGTGGCGGCTTCAGGGGCCCGGTGGCCGTTCGGATATT
>JBDTOH010000425.1:0-5251 GCA_039933355.1 Gemmatimonadota bacterium
GTCTTCGACCCGCGCTCGTCCGCCGGGGAGCGTCCCTCACCCCGAAGCACCTGTTCCAGATCGACGATCCGGTCGAGCATCGTCCACCGGAGCAGAAGGGTCTCGACCACGAGGCGGGCGTTCGCGCTCCGCCGGATCGCCAGCTCCGCCTGCGTGAGGAGGCCCAGCATCCGGATCACGTCGCCAGGCTCGAGGACGTCTTTCACCGAATCGACCGCACCCTGCACTGTCGTCGTGAGCTCCTCCGGCACGGCGCCGGTCTGGAGCATCAGCACCGAGCGGAGCACATCGGCCATGCCGATCATGAACTCGACCAAGTCCGCGCCCGACGCGACGAGCCGGTCCACCAGCGGAAAGACTCCGGCCGTGTTCCGCTCGGCGACCATCCGGAGCGTCGCCGCGTAGCTCTCGTCGTCGATCAGACCTAACGCCTGGCGCACCCGCTCCTGCGTCAGCTTCCCTTCGGCGAGGCTCAAGCACTGGTCGAGCACCGAGAGCGCGTCGCGCATGCCGCCGTCGGCGCACCGCGAGATCAGTGCGAGCGCGTCGTCCTCGGCCTCGAGACCTTCGGCCGCGAGGACCTCCTTGAGCCGAGCCCGGATCGCCGCGGGGCCGATCCGGCGGAAGTCGAACCGCTGGAGCCGCGAGAGCACCGGAGCCGCCGTATTCGCGATCTTCTGCGGCTCGGTTGTCGCGAACACGAACACCACGCGGGGCGGCGGCTCCTCGAGGATCTTGAGCAGCGCGTTCCAGGCCTCGCGGGTGAGCATGTGCGCTTCGTCGACGATGTAGACCTTGTAGCCGTCCTCCTGCGACGCCGCATACATCGCCCGCTCCCGGAGATCCCGGGCATCGTCCACCGAGCGGTTGCTGGCGGCGTCGATCTCGACCACGTCGAGATTCGCCGAGCCGGTCCAGATCCGCTGGCAATTCACGCACTCGCCGCACGGCTCGCCGGTCGGATGCTGGGCATCGCGTCGCTCGCAGTTGAGCGCCATCGCCAGAATCCGGGCCGCGGTGGTCTTTCCGACGCCGCGCGGGCCGGTCAAGAGATACCCGTGTCCCACTCGCCCGCGGGCGACCGCGCCCCGAAGCGCGAGCGCGACATGATCCTGAACCAGCAGGTCGGCGAAGCGCTTCGGACGATATTTTCGAGCCAGTGATATCATAGGCGGGCGAAATGTATGTCGGTCGCGAGACCGGGTCTATGACGGCTCGGCCGCGGCTGCTCACTGGCAGTCATGCACCGCCGGGGCCAACGCCGGGCGAAGCCAACGATCATACGACCGTCGAATTCGCCCTGGTTCTCCACCGCGATTTCACCCCGAGGGAGCGAACGCAACCGAGGGACGGACGTCACGTATCCCACACCCCGCGACCTAGATTCCTCGCGCTCCGGAGGACCGATGCTGGCACCCGCCGCCCAACGAGGCATATCTTCTCGCGGTGGAAATCGGATGACAACTAATGCGAGACCAGGAGGCACGATGCGATTCAACCGGTGGATCGGAGCGGTGGCGCTCGCGGCTTTCACGGGACCGGCCCGCGCGCAGCAACTCCCCCGCGTGCGGCCCGAAATGGTGGGCCTCTCGAGCGCGCGCCTCGCGCGGCTCGATCACCTGCTCACCACCTACGCGACTGAAGGCAAGCTGGCGGGAGCGGTGACGCTCGTGCTCCGCGACGGCAAGGTCGCGTATCAGGGCGTGGTCGGCCAAGCGGACCGAGAAGCCGGGACGCGGATGCAGGCGAGCACGCTCTTCCGAATCGCCTCGCAGAGCAAAGCCGTGACCAGCGTCGGGGTGATGATGCTCGTCGAAGAGGGCAAGGTCCGGCTCAACGATCCGCTCGCGCGGTTCATTCCTGCGTTCGCCACCACGACCGTCGGCGTCGATTCGAGCGACGCGCAGGGGCACCACTGGGTCGGCCGCGTACCCCCGGCGCGGCCGATCACAATTCGCGATCTCCTCACCCACACCGCCGGTGTTTCCTATGGCGCCGGCCTGCTCGACAGCCTCTACCGGGCCAAGGGCTTCCATTCGTGGTACTTCGCCGTGAACGACGAACCGATCGGCACGACGATCGAGCGCCTGGCGACTCTTCCCATGGCCGCCCAGCCCGGCGCCGCGTGGATCTACGGGTATTCGAGCGACATCCTCGGCGTGGTGATCGAACGGGCTTCCGGCCTCACCCTCGACGACTTCTTCCACCAGCGCATCTTCGGCCCCCTCGCCATGCGCGACACCTATTTCTACGTGCCTCCGGAAAAAGCCGCGCGGCTTGCCGTGGTGTACGGCGCCGCACCGGGCGGCGGGCTCGTCAAGGAGCCCGATTCGCTGATGGGGCAGGGCGACTACGTGAGAGGACCTCGCAAGAGCTTCTCAGGGGGCGCAGGTCTGGTCTCCACCGCGGAGGACTATGCCCGCTTCCTGCAGATGCTGCTGAACGGTGGCGCGCTCGACGGACATCGCCTGCTCAGCCCGACGACTGTGAAGCTGATGACGCAGAATCATGTCGGCACTATGTTCGCCGACGGCAACCTCGGCTTCGGGCTGGGATTTCAGATCGTCGAGAGCCCGGGACGAGCGGGCGTGGTCAGCTCACCAGGACAGTACGGGTGGGGCGGTGCCTACTACTCGCTCTACTTCGTGGATCCCATCGAGCGGCTCGTCGTGGTGTTCATGACCCAGTTGCTGCCGTCGGGCGGGCTTGACCTGCAGGACAAGGTTCGCGCGCTTGCGTATCAGGCGATTGTGAAGTCGTATGCGAGGGAATAGAAAATCGGACATCGGAAGTTCTGCGGGGAGGAAAAGAAAAGTGCCCCAGGCACCCCGAAGCGATATCGAACATCGCTTAGCGCTGCTACCGGCAAGGTCCTGACGCAGTTCGCGCGCCGGTACCCTTCGGACCTGAGGCATCGACAATATAGCCGCCCCGGCCGGGGGGAGACAGGGGTTCGACCTCTCACCCTCACCGTGTCTCCAACTCTCGATGACCTCGCCAGGTGTTGCCTGGCCGGAATCTAGGCCGGACGGTGACGGATACATCGGATGGGCGGGTACATCGGATCGCCTCGGTGAGCCGATTTGGAAACGGGAGCCGAGCGAAGAACGGAGGGTACGAACAAGAGAACTGAAAACTAGGGCTTACGGGCTGACGCTCGAACGTCTCCGATCGATTCGATGTATCCGCGGTATCCGTCATCACCCTCCAACCTAGATGCTTGTCGGACCAGCGCCTCGGTCATCCAAAGCCTCAGCGAGCGATCGACTCCCCGCCTCTGCATGGGCTCACCTCGCGCTACTTACGCTCGCCGGAGCTCCCCGCCAAAACCCAGGTCACACGACGCGCTGCTTCCGCCGTAGCTCTCTCAGCTCCCAGGTCTCCGCCACGACGCCGCCGAGTAGGAACACGAGCGCGGAATAGTAGAGCCAGAGCACGAACAGGCTGACCGCCGCGACATTCACGTCGACGGTGAATCGCTGATGGGAAAAGACCTGTTCGATGTAGAGCCCGAACAGCCGCTTCGCCGCCTCGAACAGGAACGCGCTGAACAGGGATCCCACGAGCGTCGCACGCCATGGTGGCCGCCGGAGCGCGGCGAAGTTGTAGAGCACGAAGAAGAGGGTGATGAGAAAGAGAAACGCAAATGCCTCCCCCAGCCCGCGGCCCAGCCGGGTGAGAAAGAACTCGAGCTGCGGCCACCGCTGCCCGTAGGCCTGGATCAACCCCAGGCCCGCCGACAGCGTCGTGTTCGCGAGGAACAGCAGCACTGTAAGCACTACCATCCCGAGATCCCGCAGCTTCGCGAATAGGTAGCGGACCAGGAAGTGGGTTCGCGACGGCCGGATCGAGACGTCGTAGATCTCGTTGAGCGCGGTCCGAATGCCTGAAAAGAGCCGAGTGCTGAACCAGATGAAAGCGGGCACGGCGTAGATGGAAAGCCCGCGCGCCACATCACCGATCTTCACGAGCAGAAGCTCGATCGTCGCGAACGGGTCCGAGCCGGCGACGGGGTTGTGCGGCGGGAGGAACCACTCGAGCGGGCTCGGGGCTCCGACGGCCGCGGTTCGCGAGAAGTGAGTGACCCCGGCGACGATCAGAAGGAAAAACGGGACGGCGGCGAGTGCGGCATCGAACGTCAGTGCGTTCGCGAGAAATGGAACGTTGGTCTCGTCGGCGGCCTGGAGCGTTCGCTGGATGAAGCCCCCGACCGACCGATACCACACCCGCTGCCGAGGTGCCCTCAGGTGCCGGGCTCCTCGTCGTCGTTCAAGGCCGGCTTGCGGCGGCGGCGCGCCCGAGCCGCTTCGAGGCGGCGCTCGAGCTCCTGGCGCGCGGACAGAGGCTCTTCGGAACGGGAGGGCCGGGCCGCGACCGCTCCTTCATCCAAGTCCTCGTCGAGATCCTCGTCTTCCTCCGCCTCCCCCTCGCCCTCCCACGCCTCGTCGCTCATCGCCCGGAGCTTGTCCTCTTCGGTGTCGGGCTCCTCCTCGAGCTCCTGGATGGTGTCGTCGGCAATCGAGCGGAGCCGCTTGATCCCTTTGCCGAGCTCCTTCCGAAGGTCGGTCCCGGTTCGGGGAGCAAACAAAAGGGCGGCGCCGGCACCTAACGCTGCGCCGATGAGGAGCCACTTGAACGCCCCCCCACCCTGGTCCCGCTCAACGTAGAACACTTCTCGATCATCGCGTGACATGAAGCCCTCGATTGCGGTTCCCGGAAATCTAAGCCCAGAACTGGCCTGGGGGACTGAGCAGCGCCCCCGCAACCACACACGGCCAGCTCGTCAGTTCCTTTCCCCTGTCCCCCGTCCCCCCTCCCCCTCCCCGGTCCCTTCCTCCTCACTCCCCCGCCTCCGCGTCGTCCACGGCTCGCGATGCAGCCGTGCGGAGGTCCCCATGCCTGAGGTCCGGCGCTTCGACGTACTTAGTCACCAGCGGGGCGGTTCCATTCGTCTTGAGCTGCGCGAAGAGAAACTTGAACATCTTCTCGAGATCGGCGGCGATCGCGCTCCGCGCCGCTTCCGGGAGCGACCAGAACTCCTGCTTGAACGGCCCGATCCCTCGCTTCCGAGCTCGGTAGTAGAACTGCTCGGGCGTGTCGCCGGCCTTGCGCTCACTGGTCGCGTTCTCGTCGAGCCAGGCGTAGACTCGCCGCCGGAGGTCGGCGGGCACAGCCGGGTGATCCATCACGATGTTCTGGAAATTGGTGGCGAGATGGATCTCGACGGTCTCGATGCGGGGGAAGTTGCCGA
>JBDTOH010000426.1:0-5235 GCA_039933355.1 Gemmatimonadota bacterium
AGTGCCTCGAGATCCCTAGCCAGTCGCGCGAGATCGCTCTCCAGCCGCGCGACGTTGAGGACTAGTCGCACGAAATTGGCCTCCAGTCACGCGACGTCCCTGACAGTGCGCACGAAATCCCAGACCAGTCGTTCGGCATTTTGAAAACGTCGCGCGGCATTGGCAAAGGGCGGCGCGACGTCCACAACATATCACGCGACATCTGCAACGTGTCACGCGACGTCCGCAAAATCTCACGCGACGTCGGCGAGGCGTGCGCCGACCGGGCTCGAGCGGGGGTCGAATTGGAGAAAACGCACTGCGACGTCGTCCACGGTTGGCGCGACATCGTGAAAACACCGGCAGACAAGGATATCAAGCGGTTCGACAAATGACCCACCGCGGCCCGAGCGGCCGATCGAGGGCAGCCAACTGGGAAAGACGTGTGAAAATTTCCGTAACGAGTCGGCCGAATCCGGTACCGAGGCGGACGAAAACCGGAATCTGCGAGACGATGCGGCGGATGGACTGGTCAACGGAATATGAGCGGCGGCCTCAAAATGTGACGGGTCGCGCGACGTTGTTCACGAGACCCGCGACATTTCTCAATAGTCGCGCGACATCACGAAACAATGGGGCGACATCGCCAAACAGTCGGGCACATCACGAAATAGTCGCGCGACATCACCAAACAGTCGGACAAGATCGCGAAACAATCGGGCGACATCGAAATGGTCGGGCGATCTGCGAAGCGAGGTGTGCGAACTCGTTGCGCCAGCCGTCGAGCCGCCTGACTGAGCCGCCGGGATCTGGGATAGACCGCAGCAACCGGAGCCAAGTCTTTCGGGCGCGACCGCGGCGTCATCACCGACCGCGGCGCCTCGGACTGAGAGAGAGGGCGCGCCTTCCCTGTGGGTTTCCGAGTCCTGGTCGGAGACCCGAGCCTCGCGGTCGGACGCGCGCCGACGCCTGGTGAGGGCGGCGTAGCCATAGTCGCTTTCGAGGTCGGAGACGGGTTTCGGCGAACCATCGCGGAGGAAGTAGACCTGAGCGTACGGGATTGGTCCGGGAGCCTTGCGGCCACTGCCGAGTCGGGTCCTCTGCTGTAAACGTAGGCGCATGAGCCCTTTGCGGCCTCGGAGCCCGGTCGGTGCCGCAGGTTGTCGGACTCCCAAAGTTACAAGTCGTCAAATGCTCCCCCGCCACCGCCGAGGCGGTTTGATGGTTATTTGACCGACCTGTAGCATCTTGGAGCCATTCTGTCACCGCGGGTTCATGGCCCAACCGTATTTCCTCAAGTGTCTGGGGATTCCCGAGCTTCGCTCTCCCGATGGCGAGCCCGTCAAGTTCCGGGTGCGAAAGCACCTGGCGCTGCTGGTATACCTTGCCGTGGAGTCTCGGGCCCAACACGATCGGGACCGGTTAGTCGAGCTCCTCTGGCCCAGATCGCCTTGGCGGCGGGCCCGTCACTCACTCGCCACCGCGTTGTCGATCTTGCGGAAGACGCTGGGCGACACCTCGTTCACGACCACCCGGTCTCATGTTCGTTTCGCTCCCGCGGATTTGGAGCTCGACCTCGGGCGGCTCGAATCGGGAGAGATCATCGGCGACGGGGTCCGTCCGCCGCTCGACATCGACGGTTTCCTTCGCGGCTTCGAGATCGACGCACCTGACTTCGCGCATTGGCGCGACCGCGAGCACGCGCGCCGTCTTCCCGCGATTCACGTCGGTCTCCTCGCCCTGATCGACCATAGCCGCCGGCTCGGCGCGACCAGCGACATCTCGGCGTATGGCGAGCGAATCCTCGCGATCGATTCGCTCGCCGAGGAAGGCATCCGAGCCCGGATGGAGGCGCTCGCCCTCGCGGGCGACCGGTTCTCCGCGATTCGGGTGTATGAAGAATGGAAGGACCGGCTCGAAGAAGAGCTGGGTGCGGTGCCGTCGGAGCTCCTCGATGGAATGGTGATGCGGCTCCGGAAGCACGGCCCTTCGACCAGTGAGCCGAGCGCGGTGCCGGCTGAGCAGTGGCGGGATCGCCGGTTTGTCGGGCGGCTGGCCGAGCACCGGAGGATCTATGAAGCGTGGGAGGCGACCCATCAGTTCAAGCCGGTGCACATGCTGCTCATGGGGGACAGCGGTGTCGGGAAGACCACGCTGGCGCAGCGACTGGTCACGGCGGCGAGCCTGGAAGGGGCGTCGGTCTCGCGGGTTCAGTGCTTTCAGATGGAGCAGAAGCTCCCGTTCAACGCGGTGGCCGGCCTCGTGGTTGGGCTGTTAGGCAGGCCGGGGATCGCGGCGACTTCACCGGAGGGGCTGGCGGAGATCGGCCGGATCGTACCGCAGATCCGGGCCCGGTTTCCGAACTTGCCGGCGCCGAAAGAGAGCGAGGGAGAAAGCGCGCGGATTCTTTTCGCCGAGGGCGTGATGGACTTGCTCGGCGCGGTGATGAACGAGCATCCGCTCCTCCTGGTCGTCGACGACTATCACATGGCGGACGAGGCGAGTCTGAGCGTCCTCCATCTCATCATGCGCCGGCTGCCTGAGCCGCGGATGATGATCGTGTTGACGGCGCGGCCGGTCGAGGAGGGGGAGACGACGCAGGCGCGCCGGATTCGGGAGGGAGCCGGGTATCTCGGGCTGGTGCAGCTCGACTTGGCGCCGATGGTGGAAGACGAGACGCGGGAGCTGTTGGCGGTCATTCTGGCGGACGGAGAGCAGAAGCCGTCGGCGCCGGAGCGGCGCGCGCTGGTACGGGCGTCGGGTGGATATCCGATGGTGTTGGAGTTGCTGGTGCAGGACTGGCGGTTGAATGGACCGGAGTCGCTGGCGCTGGCGTTCAGCGCGATGAAGACCGAGTTCCGCACGAGCCCGAGCTCGGCCGAGTCTTATAGCCGGCTTGCGTCGCGGATCATTCCGGATCTGCCGGAGACGAGCAAACTGGTCTTGGACCTCGCGAGCGTGCTCGGGTCGCGGTTGAATGATCTGACGTGGTATGGACTGGCGGATCTCGCAATCGCCCAGACAATGGGCGCGATTTCCGGGTTGGTGACGAAGCGGATTCTTCGAGACATCGGGAGCGGTCTCGAGTTCATCAACGAGATCGTGCGGGCGGAGGTATATCGGGGGATTCCGTCGCCGGTTCGAGTGGCGTTGCATGAGATGGTGGCAGACCGATTGTTGGTAGAGGTGAGTCAGGGGGTGTGGGTTCCTGGGCTCGAGTTGGCGTGGCATCTGATCAGGGCGGGTAGGACAGAACCGGCGACGCCGCATTTGTTGCGGGGTGCGCAGGAGGCCATTCAAGACGGTGCGCCCGACGTCGCAATTCTCGCACTCCAGTCCGGCATTGACCAGGTGGAGAGAGCGAGTCGCGGATCGGCCGCCCTGCTTCTGGCCATCGCTCTTCAGGAGTTGGGGGCATGGGAAGAATCGCTCCTGAGTCTTGAACGACTTGGAAACACACTTGAAGGCAGAGAGACTGAGTACGCGGACGTGCTCCGGTCAAGCGCTAGGTGGGAGCTTCGGGTCCTGGACGAGGGCGAACGTCGTAAGGCTTGCGGTGCCCTGTTGACAGCTATCTCCAATCAGCACGAGGCAGAATGGATCTCGAGAGCGGCCGTCGTGGCGGCGAGAATGGCGTGCACATCAAGGGATGAAGCCGAGATGCTGAGAGCACTCTCAGTCATCAAACAGCTACGAGAAAGTTTGCCGGCCGGAAGTAATACCGTCGGGCTTGTAGTTGCTGAGGCCATCCTCTCGTTCAACCTGCGCCGATGGGATGACCTTTGGGTCCTGTTGAACCTTGCCCGCGGTCTAATGGCCCGAGACAACCGTCGCGATTCACTGTTGGTTCAGGTTCTTCTCGGAGCTGGTAGTTCTGCGGGGTCCTCAGGACGCTATGACGAGGAGAGACACCTGTTGACCGAAGCATTGATTGCTGCGACTCGGCTCGACAATGCGACACTGATCGGGCGCATTCACTCGAACGCAGCAGTCGCTTTGGTCAGGCTGGGTCTGTTTCAAGAAGCGGCCCAAACTGCGAAAAGCGCGCGCCAGTTGCTCACGACAGGTGCAGATCAAGGGTTCCTTCTGACGGCGACCTTCGTCGAGGCCTGGGCTCTAGCGCTGCTTGGCAAGGCGCAGGAGGCGCGAGCAGTGTTGCATCTGGGCGACCAGGAGAACGGTTGGGGAGAGCCTTGGATCGAACAGAGCTGGCTATTGATGAAGGCTGATGTCCTTCTGACCATGGGATATCGACATCAGGCAATGACTACCGCTCTGGGTGGTCTGACGGGCGATCGGTCGCGTCCACTAGCGGTGGGTCTTGTCGGGAGATTCTGCAGGTGGCTTTCAAGAGCTATGGCCGAAGGGATTATTTCCGGAGAAAGCAGCCGGAAGCTAATCCGTGAGTTCTACTCGCGGAGGCACACACTTGACGCAGTCGATCGGATCGAGGTCGCTGATGCGCTACTGACGACCGATCTGTTGTTGCCCATAGGAGAAGGTGAGATTGTTCGAAGCGAAATACGGCTGGGGGTTCAATCGTTGCCCCCAGCTACTGCGGACCAACTTGCGACTTTCGGGGTCGCCCGTTGAGCACGGTCCCTTCGGGCCGGCCAGACGTTTCTCGAGGACTACGCTCGTACCAGAACAATTGGAACTACGAGCAGGCGTTACTACTTAGGACTGAAAATTCGAGGCCGAGGATCGGAGAGCGTCGAGCAGGCTGCTCTGTGACCGGAACGCTTGTCGTGGCTTCAGCCTAGTCGGCGCAACTGCCTGTGCGTGGTCAACAACGTACTCTTTCTCCAATACAAGCCTTCTAACGGTGACAGACGATACAGTAACTTCGACAAGAGCAGGATCGAACTGAATTCCCTTGTACTTCTGCAACTCGGCGACGACCTTCTCGAACGGCAATGCCTTGCGATATGGCCTGTCGGTGGACATCGCGTCAACGGTGTCCGCAATCATGATGATCCGGGCACCCAACGGTATTGCGTCGGATGCGAGGCCGTCCGGATAGCCCTTACCATCCCAACGTTCGTGGTGGGAACGGACAGTGTTCTGGACGTTCCCCCGAAATCGCGAGAACAAACCTACGAGCTCAGCACTCTTCGCCGCATGAGTCTTCATTATCTCCCACTCGTCCTGCGTAAGCCTACCCTCCTTTTGGAGCAAGGGCGCAAACTCCTCGTGGATCTTGCCAACATCGTGCAGCAAGGCCGCAGTCTCAATCTCGTCAACTTCGGACGAATC
>JBDTOH010000427.1:0-5212 GCA_039933355.1 Gemmatimonadota bacterium
CTCCCGGCCACGCTCACGAAGAATTGGCTCCCCCAGTCGAACCGGTACATCAAGTCGTTCAAGCAATCGGACGTGAAGACGTTCAAGGACATGTACCGGCTGCAGGAAAGTCTCGTGAAGGCGCTGCAAGCGGCCGGAGCGCGCTTGCTCGCCGGAACCGACGCGACCATTCCATCCGTGGTTCCCGGCACGTCGCTGCACGAAGAGCTCGAGAGCCTGGTCGCAGCGGGGCTCACGCCCTATCAGGCGCTCCGAGCGGCGACCTACAACGCCGCCGATTTCCTCGCGGGCCTTGGCGAGTTCGGCACGGTGGCGGAAGGAAAGAGGGCCGACCTCGTGCTGGTCGATGCCGACCCCTTGGAGCACGTGGAGAATGCGGCGCGGCTGAGCGGGGTAATGGTACGAGGTCGGTGGCTGCCGAAGGCCGAGCTACAGGCAATGCTGGACAGTCTGGCGACCCCGGATCCGCGTGCGAGCCGCTCGGCCCCGGCAAGCGCACCGGCCCAGATTGGCCCGCCCGTTCGCGTCGTGCCGGGCAGCAGCGGCGGGTTGGCCACAGCATTCGTGGATGTCAACGTGGTGCCGATGGACAGCGCCCGGGTGCTTGAGCGTCAGACGGTCGTCGTCCGGGGTGGACGGATCACTGCGATCGGGCCTTCGCGGACCACAATCATCCCGCCGGACGCCACTCGAATCGATGCCAAGGGCCGGTATCTGCTGCCGGGCCTTTCCGAGATGCACGCGCACCTCGTCGAGAACGACCAAGACAACCGGGCGTTCCTCGATCTCTATCTCGCAAACGGCGTCACGACGATTCTGAGTCTCCGAGGCCACCCGCTCCATCTCGCGTTGCGAGATCAGGTGGCCCGCGGCGAAGTAATCGGCCCCACGATCTACACCTCAGGGCCGTTCGTGAACGAACCGTTTTCCACGACGCCCGACGAAGTCGAGCGCGCCGTGGTCGAGCAGAAACGCGCGGGTTACGACTTCGTCAAGATGCACGGCGACCTGACCCGCGAGGCGTATCACCGGCTTTTCGAGGTGGCCCGGCGCGAGGGCATCCGGGTCGTAGGACACGCACCGAGGAACCTTCCGTTCGAGGCCATGCTCGAAGAGCATCAGGAGATGGTGGTCCACGCCGAGGAGTATCTCTACGTGTACTTCAAGGATCCGATGAAGGACCGCGCGGATCTCGACGAGCGGACGAGTCGAATCCCGTACATGGCCAAGGCCGTGGCGAGTGCCGGCACCTGGCTCACTTCAACCCTCGCCGTATTCCGAGGCATCCCCGAGCAGGTCGGCGACATCTGCGCCGTGATGGCTCGGCCGGAGATGAAGTACGTGCAACCCAGGGTCGCAGCGTCGTGGCTTCCCGGGAACAACAACTACCTCGACCGATTCGGACCCGACGACGAGGTGCGGTTCTGGAAGCAGTACGCATACCTCGAGAAAGTGGTGAAGGGGTTTCATGACGCCGGCGTCCGCCTCCTGGCCGGCACCGACCCGCCGGTCCCATCCGTCGTGGCCGGATTTGCGCTGCACCTCGAGCTCAAGTTCCTGGTCGCCGCCGGTCTCACGCCATACGAGGCGCTTCGGACCGCCACGTACAACGCGGCGGAGTTTCTGCACCGCCTGGATGAGGCGGGGACTGTGTCAGTCGGCAAGCGTGCCGATCTCCTCTTGCTCGACGGCAATCCGCTCGCCGACATCGGCAACACGCTGCGCCGGGCCGGCGTTATGGTGCGGGGCCGGTGGCTCTCGCAACCGGAGCTGCAACGGATGCTGGACGACCGTGCCGCCAAGTATGTCGGCGCGGAGGCCCACGACTAACCACCGCACGCGGAGGCGACAAATCGCATGGAGCTGCATCTGTTCCTATACGCGCTGGCTCAGCTCGGATCCTACTCGTTAGGCCGCCTATCGCTGGATACCACCAAAATTACCGCCTTCGCCGACGTGACGGTGGTGCCGATGGATCGTGAGCGAGTCATCGAGCACCAAACCGTCCTCGTCCGGAACGGCCGGATCTCGGCGATCGGGCCGGTGAAGAGCGTTGCCGTCCCCCGCGGAGCGGTCCGGATCGATGGGTCGGGGAAGTATCTGATCCCCGGTCTCGCCGACATGCACATCCACCTGAGCGAGAACGACGAGGACAACCGGTCGCTGCTCGCGCTGTACCTGGCGAATGGCGTCACGACCGTGCTCAACTTGAACGGCTCGCCGCGCCATCTCGCATTGAGAGACTCGATCGCGCGGGGCGAAGTCTTGGGCCCGACCATCCATACGGCCGGTCCCATCGTGAACGACTCGACCCTCACGTTCGAAGGAGGACAGCGGCTGGCAGTCGATTACAAGGCGAAGGGTTACGAGTACGTCAAAGTGTACAACGTGCTCTCTCAGGCGGGCTACGCCGGCATCATGGCCGGCGCAAAGCGGGCCGGAATACCGGTCATCGGGCACATCGTCCGATCGTTAGGGCCGCACGGGCTCGCGGATTGCGAGCCGCGCGGGATCATCTGCCACTGCCCGACCTGCGCCGAGCTGTCATTCAACGCGGGCCAAGTCGGGGTGGTTCACGCGGAAGAGTTTCTCTACACGTATTTCGACTACCATCCGACCAGGAGCCCGAAGAACCCGGCCGACCTCGAGCCGCAGATTCCCGTCCTCGCCAAGCGGGTCGCCGCGGCGAGGGTCTCGGTGACGCCGACGCTCGAGGCATACAAGACCATCACCGAGCAGATCGAGGACTTGGAGAAGATTCTGGCTCGGCCGGAGGTGGCGTATGTCCCCCCGAGACTGCTGCAGAGGTGGCAACGGCCGGCGAACGGCTACGTGCAACGGTACAAGCCCACGGACGCGCCGGCGTTCTGGCAGGCCTACGGGTTTCAGGAAAAGCTCGTAAAGGCGTTCCAAGCGGCCGGGGTGCGGCTTCTCGCTGGAACCGATGCCGGTATTACCGGCGTCGTTGCGGGGTTCTCACTGCATGGCGATCTCCAGGATCTCGTTGGCGCCGGATTGACCCCATATCAAGCCTTGCGCGCCGCAACCGAAAACCCCGCCGAGTTCCTCCACGCGACGGACGAGGTCGGAGCCGTCGCGGTGGGCCGGCGCGCGGACCTGATCCTGGTCAATTCCAATCCGCTCACCGACGTCCGGAACGCGGCTCGGCGCGCCGGTGTGATGGTGCGGGGACGCTGGATGCCGGAGGCCGAGCTCGAGAGGATGCTCGACGGCCTGAAGCCGAAGCGCTAGCGGGCCGCGGGACCGATTCGCAGGTCTACTGATCGAAGCTGAAGCGAAGCCGTTGGAACGGCGTTAGGAATTGCTCAATCTCCTTGGCGAGCCGGTCGGCCGGCTCACCATCCACGGCCGCTCGTCGGATGAACCCGGCGACTTGGCCCATTTCCGGCTCCTGCATCCCCTGCCGGGTCAGCTCCTGGACACTGAGTCGCGTGCCGGTGCGGTACCCGCGCGCATCGTCTCCCATCAGGCGCGCTTTGTGGGCCAGGATGTTGCATGCCTGGCACGCGTTCTCGAAGGGCTCGGCGCCGAGTTTGGCGAGGTCCAGAATGACCTGGTGCGTCTGCGTGTACCCGCGGCCGCTACCGAGGACGGTAAACCCTTCGGTTTCAAGGGCCCGGGCGAGCGCCTTGGCGTTGGCGACCATCTGGATGGCGTAGTCCGCTCCGAAGGCTACCATCTCCGCCATCGCATAGGTCTGGGCCGAGTACTTGTTGAGGTCGCGAGTCTGGACCAGGACGGGAAACACGAATGCCCGGATCCGGCGGGCGAGCTCGTCGTCGTTGGTGAGGAGCATCCCGCCCACCGGTCCGCCTAACACCTTCTGGGTGCTCAGGCCCACGACATCGGCGCCTTCTGCCAGGGGGTCCTGAAACACGCCAGCGGCGATGAGCAAGGAGAGGTGAGCCGCGTCGAAGAAGAGCCGAGCACCGACCTCGTCGGCGATGGCTCGGAGTGCTTTGACGGGGTAGGGAAACAGGACGGTGCCGCCCCCAATCACGATCACTTTGGGTCGAACCTCGTGGGCCAGCACGCGGACCCGATCCGGATCGATCTCGAACGTGTTGGTCGCCGGCATGTCCACCACCTCGAGCCGGAGCACGCGAGGAATCGCGATCGGGTGGTAGTTCATGTTGCCCCCGCCGTCCATGGACTGGACCAGCATCTTGTCGCCGGGCTCAGCCATCGCGGCGAAGGCGGCGGTGTTCCCCATGGTGGTGTTGACCGGACGCCACTCGACGTGGCGAACCCGGAACAGCTTCTTCGTCAAGGCGATCAGACAGCCTTCGATCTCGTCGATGTGCACGTTATGACGGGCCGGCGGGAATTCCTTGTCGCCGGGGAATCCTTCTGTGAGCCGGGTTGCCATGTCGGAGTCGAGGAGCCGCCGGGCGTTGCGGCTGAGCGCGTTCTCCGCGGGGATCATGTTGAGGCACTGGCGGCGGCGCCAGTCGTCGTGGTCCTCGACCAGCTCGACCACTCGGCGCGCGACCGCCTCGGGCGACATCCCATTGACGCGTTGTTCCACCGAGTCGAGATAACGGAGCGTGCGCTCCGAGAAGCGACCGTCTTCGGTTGACATGCAAGCTCCCTAGCTCGGGTTCGAGGCCGGCGTGCGGCGACGGGCCCAATAGAAATAGAACGGCAGCCCCGACAACGTGAGGAGAATTCCGACGAGGGATTCGCCGGTCCGATACACCAGGGTGTTGCCGAGGTACCAGACGCACACCACGAGGAAGAGAATGGGTGTGAACGGATAGCCCCAGACGCGGTACGGCCGCCTGAGGCCGGGCTCGGTCCGCCGGAGAATCATCACTGCGCCGACCGCGAGCGTGAAGAAGAAGTAGTCGAGGAACGCGAAGTAGGTGAGGATCTGCTCGAACGAGCCCGAGATCGCGAACGCCGACGCCATCAGGCCCTGGGCGAGAATGGCGTTGCTCGGCGTCTTCCACCGGGGGTGGACCTGGTCGAATGCGCGGAAGAAGAGCCCGTCCGCGGCCATCGCATAGTAGCTCCGGGCGCAGGACAAGAGGACGGCATTGGCCGCACCTAACGTCGATATCATCACGGCGATCGCGATGACGCCTGCCCCGGCAGGGCCCACCACAATCGCCATCAGATCGGCCGCGGGGCGGCTGGTGGTCCGGAGCTGATCGAAGGGGATCACCGTGAGGAACGCGAGGTTGACGGT
>JBDTOH010000428.1:0-5188 GCA_039933355.1 Gemmatimonadota bacterium
GCCCTTCACCTCCGCCAGCCCCTGCCATGCCCCGTCTGCTCGGAGCGCTCTCACGGCAAACTCGGCCGCGTGCTCCCCGAATGCTTCCAGCGATGGAGTGTTCTCACCGCCCGAGCGCATGAGAATCCGGATCGCCGGCTGTGCCACCGCGAAGTACATCACCTGCGAGATCGTGGAGATCGCGGCGAGCCGCGGATCGATGTCGCGGCGGAAGTCACCGCTTCGCTGGCCGGCTTCGATGACCTGGCATAGACCGGAAAAGAGTTGGCCGGCCAGCTGATGAATGAGATCCTCACCGCGCTGGGCGCCGTGCTCGATCATCTCGCGCACGAAGAGGGCGGGGAGCGCGGGCCGCGCGGCCACCATCGCGACCTGGGCCCGGACCACGCCGCGGATTCCTTCCTCGGGGCTCGTCGCTGTTCTGAGCGCCGCGAGCCCCCGCTGGATCAGCCCCCCGGCCATGCGCGCGAGGACTTCGCGGTAGAGGCCCTCTTTGTCCTGGAAGTGATAGTAGAGCAGGGCTGTATTGGTCCGGGAAGCCTCCCCGATATCCTTGATCGTGGTCGCGGTGAGCCCCTTGCTAGCAAAGAGCTGCTCGGCAGCGTCGAGGATGGCCTCGCGGGTAGGATGGGACGGGGTCACAGGAGTTAATTAATCGATTAACAAGCGTGAGGCAAGAGGGCAACTGGGCCGAGGGTAGGGATCTAGGTGAATCGGGAATGGGAGGGGATTTGGGAACGGGGTCGGGATCAACCGGCGGGGCGCCCGACCGTTGCCCGTCGGCGCAGCGTCGTTGCCTTCGTCCCCAGTCCCCAGTCCCCAGTCCCCATCCACTATTCCCCTCGTCCCAGTCTCCCGCCGCTTGTCGCAACCGCCCAAGTCCGCTACTCTTAACGGCTTATGTTTGACGAGCTCTCCGGAAAACTGACTGCCGCCCTGCAGAAGCTCACGGGGCGTGGAGTCCTCAACGAAGAGGCCGTCACCGAAGGTCTGCGGGAGATTCGCCGTATCCTGCTCGAAGCGGACGTGAGCTTCGACCTGACCCGCCAGTTCCTCGAGCGAGTCCGGGAAAAAGCCATCGGCATCGCGGCGCTCAAAGGCGTCAAGCCGGGTCAGCAGCTCGTCAAGGTGGTGTACGACGAGCTCGTCGCCATGTTAGGCGAGAAGCAGGCGCCGCTGGTGTTCGCTTCGGTGCCGCCCACCGTGGTGCTGCTCGTCGGGCTGCAGGGCTCCGGCAAGACGACCACGGCGGGCAAGCTCGCCAAGCGGCTCAAGCTGGAGCAGAAGGCCCCGTTCCTGGTCGCTGCCGACGTGTACCGGCCTGCGGCCGCCGATCAGCTCGCGACGCTCGCGAAGCAGGTGGACGTCGGCTGTTACGCCGAGCCCGGTACGACGGACGTGGTTGCGCTGGTCAAGCGGGGAATCGAGGCGGCGGGGAAAGCGCGGGCTCGGACGGTGCTGGTCGACACCGCGGGCCGGCTCCAGATCGACGAATCGATGATGGCGGAGCTGACCCGCCTCAAAGCCGCGATCAAGCCGCACGAGATTCTCTTCGTCGCCGACGGGATGACCGGGCAGGACGCGGTCCGGAGCGCCAAGGGCTTTCACGACGCGTTAGGCGTCACCGGCGTCATCCTGACCAAAATGGACGGCGACGCGCGGGGCGGCGCGGCCCTCTCGATCTACGGGATCACCGGCGCCCCGATCAAGTACGTCGGCGTCGGCGAGATGCTCGACGCGCTCGAGCCGTTCCGTCCCGACCGGATGGCCGGCCGGATCCTGCAGCAGGGCGATATCCTCTCGCTCGTCGAGAAGGCGCAAGCCAACGTCGACGAAAAAGAGGCCGAGAAGCTGGCCAAGAAGGCGGTCTCGAAGAAGGGCCTGGACCTTCAGGACTTCTTGAGCGCCATGAAGCAGATGCAGAAGATGGGGCCGCTCAAGAACGTGCTGGGCATGCTGCCGGGCGTGAACGCCCAGATGCTCAAGGGCGCTAACCTCGACGACAAGCGGATCAAGCACGTCGAGGCGATCGTCCTCTCGATGACGCCCGCCGAGCGGACCGATCCGGACTTGATGAACGGGTCGCGGCGGCTGCGGGTCGCCAGAGGGTCGGGGCGGACGGTTCAAGAGGTGAATCAGCTGCTCTCGCAGTTCAAGCAGATGTCGAAAGTCATGAAGACGGCCGGCAAACCGGGTTTCAAGCTGCCGTTCGGACCGCGGTTCCCAGGATAACGAGGCTATTGCATGGCAACGCGAATTCGGTTGCGTCGGGTCGGTCGGAAAAAGGTTCCTCTCTATCGCATCGTGGTGGCCGATCAGGACACCGCACGCGACGGACGCTTCATTGCGATCCTCGGGAGCTACGATCCCCGGGCGGAGGACTCGAAGCAGATCGCCGTAAACGTCGAAGAGGCACGGGCGTGGATCAAGAAGGGCGCGACGCCCACGGATACCGTGGGCGCGATCCTCAAGCGGGCGGGCCTCTGACCGAGGAGGGCGCCCGACAGCTGGTCGTCGGGCGGCTGCGCAAACCGCACGGTCTCAAAGGAGATTGTGCGGTCTACCCGTTGACCGACCAGCCGGACCAAGTCTTCGATCAGGGCCGCTCGGTGTGGGTGATGAATCTGGAGGGCGAAGTGCTGGCCGGACCGCTTACGATCGAGCGGAGCCGGGGGTATCACCGGGAATGGCTGATGTCGTTCCGGGGGCATACTACCCGCGAGGCCATCGAGCCGTGGTGCGGCCACTTCCTCTCCGCGCCGGCCGATACGCTGACACCACCCGCCGAAGGCGAGGTGTATGTCGATGAGCTCGCCGGGTTCGTGGTGGAGTCCGTGGGCGGCGGCTCGCTCGGCATCGTGAGCTCCGTCCTCGAGCTGCCGGCCGGGCTCATGCTCGAGGTTCAGGGGCCCAAGCGCGAATTCCTCCTCCCGTTTCGGAAGGAGTTCGTGAAGACGGTCGACCGGGCTCGGCGCCGGCTCGAAGTGGAGCTGCCGGAGGGGCTGGCGGAGTGACCGGCTCGTCGGAGGTACCTAACGGAGAGCGCCGGGTTCGGCCGGTCCTGACGATCAACGTCGTCACGCTCTTTCCAGAGGTGATCCGGGCCTTTCTCGACGCCAGCATACCGGCTCGAGCCGAGGCGGCCGGACTGGTCCGGTTCCGGCTGGTGCAGCTCCGAGAGTTCGCCGCCGACCGCCATGGGACGGTCGACGACGCGCCCTACGGGGGCGGGGCCGGGATGGTGCTCAAGCCCGAACCGCTGTTCCGCGCCGTCGAAGCGCTAGGTGGTGGAGGCAAGGTCGTCGTGATGTCGGCGCGGGGTGAGCGGTTCACTCACGCCAGGGCGGTGCGGCTCTCGCTCGAGAGCGAGATCACGCTCGTGGCCGGCCACTACAAGGACATCGATCAGCGGGTGATCGACGGCTGGGAGGCGGAGGAGATCTCGCTCGGGGATTTCGTCCTGAGCGGCGGCGAGCCGGCCGCGATCTGCGTGATCGACGCCGTCGTCCGGCTGTTGCCCGGCGCCCTCGGCGATCACGAGTCGGCCAGCTCCGACTCGCACTACGATGGGTTGCTGAGCGCACCGAGCTATACCAGGCCGCCGGAGTTTCGGGGCCTCGAGGTACCGGAAGTGCTTCGCTCCGGGAACCATGCCGAGATCGCGGCGTGGCGGTCTCGAGAGGCGGAGCGGGTTACCAAAGAACGGCGGCCCGATCTCTGGGCCGAATACGAAAAGCAGGACGAACATCAGGCGTGAGTCCGCACGCCCCACGAAAGAGGTGCAATCATGGATCAGCTGGCGACGTTGACGCGCGAAGGCTTGAAAACCAACATTCCCAACTTCGCGCCGGGTGACACGCTCCGCGTGATGGTGCGAGTTCGTGAAGGAGACAAGGAGCGCCTCCAGGCGTTCGAGGGCACCTGCATCGCCCGCCGGGGCGGCGGCATCGATGAGACGTTCGCCGTCCGCAAGGTGTCGGCGAGCGTGGGCGTCGAGCGGATCTTCCCGCTCCACAGCCCGTCGATCGCGACGCTCGAGGTGGTCCGCCGCGGCCGGGTCCGGCGCGCGAAGCTCTACTACTTGCGCAGACTCTCGGCGAAGGCCGGCCGGATCCGGGAAAAGCGCGAGCAGTAGGGTCCATGCCCTCGCCGTCTCTCCGTCAGGAGCGCGCCGCGTGGGCGAGAGGTACGTTGCTGGTCGGAGTCGATGAAGCGGGTCGCGGCCCACTGGCCGGTCCGGTGGTGGCTGCGGCCGTCATCTTCCCGGCCGAGATCCGCCTCAGGAAGCTGATCCGCGACAGCAAGACGCTCTCGGAGGGAGACCGCAACCTCGCGGCGACCTTCATCCGCGCAAAGGCCCTCGCGATCGGTGTCGGCGCTTCGTCCGTGCGGGAGATCGATCGCTACAACATCCGTCAAGCCACGATCCGCGCCATGCGCCGCGCGATCGAGCGGGTGCTTCCCTCCTGTTACCGCGTAGTCCCCAAAGCACACATTCTCCTCGACGGCCTCGCGATGCCGGAGCTCGGGCACGACCACGAAGCGCTGGTCGACGGCGACGCGCTCTGCTTCTCCGTGTCGGCCGCGGGCATCATCGCGAAGACGGTACGCGACCGACTGATGACTCAGCTCGCTCGCCGCCACCCAGGCTATAGCTGGGAGACCAACATGGGATACGGCACCGAGACGCATCGGTTCGCCATCAACACCCATGGGGTGACCCGGCACCATCGGATGACGTTCGCGCCGGTGGCGCAGCTCAGCTTTCTCTAGCGCGACGCTGAATCCAATCGGGCTAGGGAAGGGCATGCTGGACGGATGCCTGGCTTGCCATTGTCGGTCGCGCCGACGCCCCGCCCGCCCGGAGCAGATCCGGAGTGCAGCAGACCTACTGGCTTGATATGTGAGAAGTTGGCCCATCGTCCGCGGCCGAAAGGATCCGACGGCACCGGGCTTGCTGGTGCGGAGGTTATGGCGAACTCGCGCGATCCTCAGAGCTCCCAATCGGACACCGGGCGTCCTCCGTTGAGCTACGTGCTCGCGGCGGCCACCGAGGAAGAAGTGCATAACGTTGCGCAGTGGCTCTGGCGCGCCCGTCTCTCAGCTCAAATCGAGCTGGTGCTGGCGGCGCCGGCCGTCGTCCTCTCGTGGATCGCCGGACGCCTCATCCCTCCCCGGGTTAGGATCG
>JBDTOH010000429.1:0-5169 GCA_039933355.1 Gemmatimonadota bacterium
CCTGCCACAGGCTCACCGCGGTGCCCAGGACAAGAATCAATGCGGCGACGGCGAGGCCGCCCACCAGCGCCCGGTTCCGCCGCGCGAACTTTCCCAGCTGATACATCGCGCTGGCCGGCCGCGCGGCGATCGGCTCATTGCTGAGGAAGCGACGGACGTCGCTGGCCAGATCCGCAGCCGAGCTGTAGCGCCGGTTCTTTTCCTTCTCCAGCGCTTTCCCAACGATGACCTCCACGTCGCCCTTGAGGGTCCGATTGAGGGAGCTCAGGGGAGCGGGATCCTCGATCACGATGACCCGGGCGGCTTCGTAGATCATCCTGTGCGCGAGGTCGTACGGCAGCTGTCCTGATAAGAGCTCGTACAGGATCACCCCGAGCGAATACACGTCGCTGCGAGTGTCGATGTCGCCGGGATCGGCGTTGACCTGTTCGGGGCTCATGTACTGCAGCGTGCCGATCACCTCGCCGACCGAGGTCTGGCGCGTGGCCTTCACGTCCGCATCCGTCAGGCGGGCAACGCCGAAGTCCAGGATCTTTGGCTGGCCCCCGGCGTCGACCATGATATTGGCGGGCTTGAGGTCGCGGTGGATCACACCCTGCTTATGGGCATAGTGAACCGCGTCGCAAACCCGAGCGAACAGCTCCAGCCGCTGGTCCACGTTGAGCGCCCGGGCGCTCGCGTACTCGGTGAGGGATTGGCCCTTGACCAGCTCCATCGCGAAGAAGGGCTGGGGTCCGTGCGGGCCTTCGGCGGTACCGGCCTCGTAGATCTGGGCGATGCCGGGGTGTTGCAGCCGACCGAGAACCTCGGATTCCCGGGCAAACCGGCGCATCAGCTCGGGAATGACGAAATCGGAGCGGATGACCTTGAGGGCCACCATCCGTTGAGGCTGGTCCTGCTCGGCCTCGTACACGGTCCCCATCCCGCCTTCGCCGAGTGTGCCGATGATGCGATAGCGGCCGATGGTCTTAGGGCGGCGCGACCTCGAGAAGTCGTCCGGTGGAGGTGAGGCGGGCGGATCGGGTGGTACGGTCATCGAACCTCGATAGGGGCTGTGGCACAACCGGTTCGCCGTGGCCGATCCGGGCTGGCACGGCGAAGTAAGCGGTGGACTGCTCACGGTTCATGGTGCGGTTGGTCAAACGTAGCAAGAGTATCTCGTTTTGTACGGCCTTAGCTCTGGGGTCGGGGCCGCGGAGACCCTGCCGGGCGTCGCCGTCCACGCCGGCTCGTGCGGGCGAGGATCCAGGCGGGGAGTTGACGGATGAGGCGGATGGGCGGATACATCGGATCGATCGCCTTCGTTCGAGGCTCCGCCTGTTCCGCAGAGCCGGTTGTTTTGTAGTCAACACAATGAAGTTCCTGGCTCCTTGGTATCCGCTCGGCTTCCCTTTCCACTCGGCGCGCCGAAGCGATCCGATGTATCCGCTCATCCGCCTCATTTGTCCTCCCCTCCTGCCCCGATGCCCGCCGGCGGGAGCCCCGCGATCGTTCTGCTCCCGCGCGACCATTGAGATGCTGGCGACGGGTCCCGCGTAAACCGCAGTGACCGTCGCGAAGTCGGGAGGGTCTCCTGCGATGATGGCGGGGACCGTTGCGAAATCGGGGGCGAGAGCCGTGATGACGGCGGTGTGTCCGCAGAAGTTGCCGCGAGCACCGCGATATTGGCTGAGCCAGTCGAAAAATCGGCTTAGAGAGTCGCGATGACGGCGTTGAGTCCTACGAAATGGCCGAAGGGTGCTCCGATGATCGCGGGCGGGCCACGGCAGCGCGGAGAGAGCCGCGATGTCGCGGCCCTGTCCCGCGTAATCGGCCGAGGGCGTTGCGATGACGGCTTCGAGTGCTGCGATGATGGCCGGCGGTCTCCCAATATCGCCGGGGGGGCCAGCGAGGTGGCCGGTGGTGCTGCGATGATGGCGGGGACCGTCGCGTAGGATCGCAGGGCTTCACCTAGACCGGCCGGGGCTCTGCCTAGGCTGGTCGGTGCTCCGCCTAGACTGGTGGGGCTTCCACCTGGACTGCTCGCGAGTCCTGCCAAGCGGCCCACGACCGCGGCGAAAGTGAACGACACCGCAGCAATGTCCGTCGGCGGTCTACCCAAGTCGGGAGAGACGAGGTCAGACCCGGTCGTCCCCCCATCCAAGTCCCCGGTGATTCGTCCAATGTGGTCCGGGGGCCGATCCGACCGTCGAAGCGGAGCTGCTACAGCGGATGTGGGTCTGCGTGGGCTCCGTCGGACAGTTGATGGCCCAGCCTACGTTCGCAGAAACCCGGGCGAGAAGAGCCGAATGCCGCCGGAGGGCGCAGCAGATTTGGCCGACGGGCCGTCGCACAAGGAAGGGACGCGCGCAGGTGCGACAGACCGGCGACCGTCCTCAAAAGTGCACAACTGTCTCCAGGGTGGACGGTTTCACGAGCGATCCGAGCAGCGAACGGGGCGATTTCTGGGGGTGAAAAGCACGAGTTTTCCAGGCGCAAAATCCACCGGGTCTTCTCGTGGTTTCCCCTCGTACAGCGCCGGTTTTGCGAGGTCGAAATCCGCACGCGTTTCGAGGCCGGTCCGACGCGAGTGGAGTGTTTCTGGCACAGTCCTCGCTATGTGGTTTCCCGCCGGTCGAACCGCTGCACCTGGACCGGTCAAAGTACAGTTCATTCTTGTCGTTTTCGACGCGGCACTGCAGCGACCGCGCCGAGGGGCATCCAGAAAGGAGCCTCGATATGGAAGCCGATGTACGCAGAAAGCTCGACATGGGCGATCGGGTCCACGTGTTCAGCGTGGCACACCCCTCCGACGATCCGAGCTGTGTGGCGGTGCTCGCGCTGTTCGACGCGAACCGGCAGCGGGTGGTGGAGCTGGAGGAGCAGGAGCGGGCCGGGCGGGTTACGGCTCAGGCGGCAACGAAACGCCGCAAGGACCTGCGGCGGTCGGTACACTCGGACCTGTTGACCCATCTGGCTCGGGTCGGTGTCGTGGCAGGGAGAGAAAACCCCGAGGTCGCCGGACGGTTCAAGCTGGCGCTGTCCAACACGAGCTATCAGGCGTTCTTCGCCTCGGCTCGCGGTAAGCTGGCGGAAGCCCAGGCCTCGAAGGAGGTGCTGGCCAAGGCAGGATTGGCGGCCGGCATCCTGGCGGAGCTGACCAAGCAGGTGGACGAGCTGGGCCGCGTGACCGACGCAGGGCGGGCGGCTCATCTGGCTCACGTCGGTGCGCGGGCGGAGCTCCGGGTGACGGCGCGGGAACAAGTCGAGCTGGTCGGGGTGCTGGACGGCCTCTACCGGTTCCGCTTCCGGGATAATCCGGAAGTGCTGGCCGAGTGGGAGAGCGCACGAAACATCGTGCAACCGGCTGCGAAAGTGGTGGACGAGCCGGTCCGGAACCCGGAGGCGGGGCTTGACCCTGGGAACGGTGCAGTGCCGGCCGTGAAGTGAGGAGGAGTGATGGATAGGTGGAGGGTGCATAGCAAGGTTGGAAGAGAATCCCCCGAGGCAGGTCTTGGGGGATTCTCGCGTTCGGGGCCTGGCGTGAACCAACGCTCCGGCAAGGGATTCTACTAGTTTGAAGCTGGGCTGCTTTTCCGGCAGCTTGCGTGCGGCGTCCTGGCGCGCCCAGGAATTCGGTACCGTGGTCAGTCGATCCTAAGAAACGGGTAAGGCGGCTTCAACTCAGCTCACCCGAGCTGGAAGGCAGCGTGTAGGGAATGGCCAAGGCCAAGAAGGCGAGAAAGCCATCGACGGAGACGCTGGGGTAGCGCTCGGGCGTTCGGCCAACGGGCGGATCGAGTGGAAGACGAAAGACGGCACGACGCTGAAGCAGCTCCAGGTGGGCGATCAGTTCATCGGGTACCAGCGTTCCAGTCTGCCGGGCGTGCTGATTACGCTCGATAGGTCTGTCGGTGTCGGCCGGTACACTTTTCCAATGACCGGGGGTGGATTCGCCGCGAGAAAAGCGACGACGCGAGGCATTGTACTCACAAAGGCATGGGCGAGATCAGGAAACGGGGCATTCCCAACAATTACAAGAAGCGTCACGCGGTGACGAACCACGGCCGCACGCTCGTTGGGCTTGTAACGAATCCGGCGGTCATGGGTCAGCGCGACCCAGCCCCGCTTCCCGATCTCTTCGAGCCAGGCCTCGTCAGCGCAGTCCGGTGGGAAGTGATCCCGATGTCGTTGGACCGTCAGGCCGGCGTTAGCAAGGATCTCAGGGAATTTGGTGCCGAGATCACGGTCGGTGAAAAAGACACGCGTCAAGCCGCGCGCTCGTAGAGGACGGCTTGTTCAATCTCGGCTATACTAAGGTCATAGTCGCCGGCCAACTCGGAGACGCTTTCGCCGGCATCGATCCGGTCCGCGATGGTGCTGGTGGAGATTCCGAGTCGCTTTACCACGGGCCGGCCGAATGCGATCGTCGAGTCGATGGCGATCGGCATGACGATGGTCTCGGTTTCGCTCGAAACGAACGGATAGAGTCGGACGGGGAACTGCCATTGGTCCCACTCGACCCGTTTCAGATGCTTATCAAACAGCTTCCGCATCGCGAGTTGGTCGGACGCCGAAAGATTGATCAGTTGGCCGTAGCGCTGTAGAAACAGCTGGCCGGCGTCGGTTCGGAGCTCGTTGCGGAGGAGAAGCCGGTCGATCTTCATCGACTTCTCGGCATACGTCAGTGCCTGGCGCACGGCCCTCAACGCAACGCCATGGTCGGTCCGTAGCGCACGGAGGACATGGGCCTCGACGAGGTTCCAAAAGGAGAGCAGCGTTGGCTGTTTCGACGCCGGTTTGATTAGGGCGACAGAGTGGGCGACGCCGTGGCCCTTGGGATAGGGCCGTCCGATGATCCACGACCGGAGCGTTGCGTCTGGTACCTTGAGGTACCGAGCGGCTTCGGTGGGGCTGTAGGCTGGCTGATCGCGCGTGTCGATGGTGGCGGCAGTGCTCCGGGCCGGTGTTGCCATATCTGCATGTTATGTAAGGTGGTCCAGTGGCGCCAGACCCTAATAACGCGCTGGTGCGCTCGCCGGTCTGACGCTCGGCTGTTCGAGATTCCAGCCAGTCGCTGGGCTCGCGTTCCTTCGGGACACCTTATTTAGGCCTAGCCTTGGGGATCCACATGGTTGCAGCCGTTCTCCGCACTGATTCGGCCGTGCTCCCGGTGGCCGTCGCGTCCGC
>JBDTOH010000430.1:0-5154 GCA_039933355.1 Gemmatimonadota bacterium
CCGGACGGGCGCCGCAAGATCGTAGAGAGCACGCCGCCGCTCTCGGCCGGAGTGGCCGAGCTCACATTCGAGCTCTATGCGACGGCCAACCGGTTCAACCGCGGCAATCGGATTCGCGTGACGGTGGTGGCGACGGACCGCGGCAACACCCAGACCACCGTCCTCGATCCGGCGCCGGTGGTCACCGTGTTCCGATCGCCGAGGTACCCGTCCCGGATCGAGCTGCCGATCCTGGAGACGCCGCCCGGCGATCGGTAGGGCGGCGGCCTCCGAAGCCGCTCGCTACGGCCTGATCTGATTGGCCGTGAACGAAACCGTATAGGTGCCGAGGCCGTTGCTGTAGCCCACGTTCCAGACGAACGTCCCGGTCAACTTCTTGCCGGTCATCCTCGCATTGATCGATCCGCCGGGAAAGACAATGGTGTCGGCGGGGAGGTTGGGGGATTCGCTCGCGGTCCCGATCAGCGTGCCGTTCCCGAGGGGTCCCATCGTCAGGTTCCCCGAGTAGTCCGGCTCGGCGCCGCAAACGCCCAGCACGGCGCGGAACGCGGGAAACGTCACGCTGTCGGTTTGCACCTGGCCGGCCGGGAATTGCTCGAGCACGATGGCCGCGAGGCAGCTGGATCCGCCGTTGGCCACGCCCGACAGGAACAGCACGCCGTTGGTCGGATTTGCTTGCAGATCGCCGACCCACCCGCTCAGCAGGTTGAAAATGGTCGTGTCGCTCTTTTCCGGGCCCAGCCCTCCCGCCGGGAGCGTGGAGCCCTGGACGGTGGCTGTCTGCAACTGCCACACGAACTCCGGCGGAACCAGCTTGGCCGCGACGTGCCCGGTCGCCTCGAGATCCTTACCGACTTTCATCGAGACTTTGATGTCGTACGTTGCGGCGGCACCCGCGGGATACTGGGCCGTCAACGTGTTGGTGGTGGTCGTGAGGGAACGGCCGTCGCCCAGCTCCCAGACCCAGGTCGCGCCGGCCGGCGTCGGACGTTTGTAGGTCGCTGTGACCGTGAAGTCGAATCCGGCCGCGAACTTGAGCGGGTCGGGCGCTATGGTTAGGCGCTTGGTCTTGATCACGAACTGAGTCCAGTCGCCGTACTTTCCCTTGCCGATCGTCCCGGCTGCGTCGGCCGCCGTCACCAGCGCCAGGCCGATGGTCTTGAGGTCGTCGGCATCGCTGATTTTGACTCCCTTTCCGTAGATGGCGCTTCCGGCCTTGGTCCAGATGCCGGCGCTCGACTTGGAAAAGACCATGCCGGCCGCCACCTTGCCCTGCGGGGTGAAATTGCCGGTGACCTGGTAGCTGAAATCACAGCCGGAGCCCGCGCACTCGACCCAGACGCGGGTCGTGTCGTCCGGAACGAAGAGGGTGTCGACGACCGGGTGATAGTCCCTCGTGGACACCACGAAGCTCGGCGCCTCCGCCACGGCGATGGTCTTATTGAAGAAATCCTGCCACAGCTGGTTGAGCCGGCTGGCGGGGATGCCGCTGGTGAGCCCCGTGACGAAGACGTTCGGCATCCTGTAAGTGGTGAGCTGATCGGTCTCGGGGCTCTTCACCCCCCAGTTGAACGCGGCGAACCGGCCCGCGGTGAGCGTGATGCGCCTCGGCGCGTTGACTCCGCTCGCGTTGGTTCCGAGCGTCACGTCCACATCATTCCCCGTCGTGCCGTAGGCGAGCAGCGGCTCGAACGGCGTGGTGAGCGACTTCGGGTCCGCAGCAATCAGCACCTGGGGCCGGCCGGTCGTGAAGATCCCAGCCTTGATGCTGAGAAAGGCGAGCGAATCGAGCGTGAGCCCTCCAGTTATCCCGGCGGCCGTCAGGAGCGCGTCGTTGTAGGTCTGGATCGCTTGCCGGTCCACCGCCAGCGCCGCCAGGACGCCGAGCTTGAGCCCGCGCGGGTTGCTCAACTCGACGTCCTTCGCCTCCTGAAACTGTTTATTCAGGGCGCCTTTGCTCTGCTTGAATTGGCTGAAGTACCATGCCGAAGCGACCGCGAGGCCCGAGATGGCCTCGCCCTGCACGGCCGAGGGAATCGCGGTGATGATGTTGTCGAACTCCCAGTCGTCCGTGCTGGGCCGGTAGCCGGTGTCAAAATCCTTCTGGAGCGCACTGTACGCGACGGCGCCGATCACCAGCTGGATCGCGAGCGGAGGCTGTCCGGCCGGCGCAGCGGCGGGCGATGCCACCCTGAGACTCGCGGCGGCCGGACCGGGCGGCGCGAGGTCGGTTCCGTCGAGCACCCGCGTGAACGCGATGACGCCGGTCGTGCCCACGGGAATCGTCGGCAGCGTCTCGATCGCGCCGGTGGCCCGGTTGAAGAGGATTGCGATGGGCCACTCGCCCGGCAAAAGCGCCACCGGAATGCTGAGCTTGATCGGCGCGCCACCGGCGGCGAGCGGCGCGTCGGACCCGATCGTCATCACTGGGCTTGCCAGACGGAGCCCCGCCTTCCGGGGGGCGCCGGTCGAATCGCCGTACCCCACCGTCAGATGGTTCGCGGACCCGAACGCTCCCGCCGGCACCGTGATCTGCATCCCGTTGAGCGGATTCCCCGGCTTGTTCAGCGTCACCGACCCGCCGCCCGGTCCGAAGCTGTTGTCCAGGATCCCGAAGTCGCCGGTTGCGGTCGCGGTAAAGAACACCGGTGGCAGCCCGGCGACCGTGGCCCGGAGCCGATTGCGACCGAGCCCGAGCGCCCATCCGCCGCTCGAGGCCACGCCGTCGCTCCCGGTCACCGCATTCGCGGCGGTGACCGCCCCCCCGCCCGAGTCCACGGCAAAAGCGACCGCAGCTCCCGCGACCGGTCGGGCGTTCTGATCCTTCACGACTACTGAGGGAGCCACCGGCACACCCGTGCCGGCATTGGCCGACTGCCCATCGCCGGCCTGAACGGCCACCGAGCTGGGCGCTCCGGCGGGCGGCGGCGGAGGTGGGGCAGGGGGCGGCGAGGTGTTGTCCCCGCCGCCGCAGGCGGTCAGGGCGAGGGCGGCAAACAGGAGTGCATGGCGACGGGACATCGGGACCTCGGGTGCTTGGGTTCTCCTTGAAAGCGGAATACCCGAGCCCGGCCGATCATCCCATGGTCGCCGGCGTAGCGCCAACCACCGTTTTCCGCCCAATCACCGTTGCTATCCCGACCAACCACCGCAGTCATCCCGACACCTAGTACTATCGTCCCGAGCGTCAGCGAGGGATCCAGCCTGCCAAGCGTGACCGGCCCTGTGACCCGACGTCACCCCGCGCCACTGCCCGCGCGGCTAGCTCCCTCCCCGCAGGTCGGCTCACGGCAGCAAGTGCCGTTCGAGAAAGTGCCGCTCGGCGGCGGACCGGTAGGTCGCGTCGTTGCCGGCCAGCGCGTGGGTTCCCTCGGGGACGATCAGGAACTCGTACGTCTTCCCCGCGCGGGTTAACGCGTCGATCATCCGCACCGTCTCGCCGAACGGCGCATTCACGTCGCTGGTTCCATGGGTCAGCAGCAGCTTCCCCTTGAGATTCGCAGCGATCTTGAGGTTCGAAGCGTATTCATAACCCGCCGAATTGTCGCGCGGGAGTCCCATGTACATGTCGACGTTGACGCCGTAGAGATCCGCGATGGAGGCGTTGGCCACCCCGACCCGGTAGACGTCCGGCGCCAGCAACATCGCGCGGAGCGTCATGTAGCCGCCGAACGACCCGCCCATCACGCCGACGCGGGTCGAATCGAGCTCCGGATGCCGGCCGAACAGCTGCTTCAACGTGGCGACGTGATCGGGGATCTCGTTCCGCCCGAACTGCCCATAAACCACATCCTGGAACTGCTTCCCGCGATCCGTGGTGCCTCGGCCGTCGACCACCACGACGCAGAAACCGACTTGGGCGAGCGCTCCCGCCGCGAGCCCCCGCCCGTCGGTAAAGGACCGCGGGACCCAGGTGGTCTGGGGGCCGTTGTAGATGTAGTCCACGATCGGACACTTCTTGCCCTGATCGAACGCCGCCGGCCGATAGATGACGCCGTACAGGTCGGTCACGCCGTCGGCGGCCTTCACCGTGAACTCCTCGGGCGGTTTCCATCCCGTGGCACCGATGCCCGTGGTATCCGCTTTGGCTACCGTTCGGATGAGCGTGCCGTCGGCTCGGCGGAGATCGACTTGCGTCGGTCGGTCCAGGCTCGAATGCGTATCGAGGAAGTACTCTTTGTCGGGAGAGAATCTGATGTTCTCGCCCCGGGCGCCGAGCACCGTTAGGTAGAACGGAGCGCTGTGCATCCCCGGCGCGTCGGTCAGCCGCGCGGGCGGCTCGCCCTTGAGGCCGGCCCGGTAGAGATGCGTGTCGTATGGACGGCGCGGATCGCCGTTGGCCGTGAAATAGACCCACCCCTTCGCGTCGTCCACGGCGAGCAGCTCGGTCACCGGAAAGGAAACCGGCGTGAGCGGCCGGATCAGTTTCCCGGAGAAGTCATACAGGTAGATGTTGTTCCACCCGGTCCGCTCCGATAACCAGAGGAACCGCTGCCCGTCGCCGAGGGCTTTGAATCCGGCGGCCCCGAGCGGGCTGGCAGCCGGCCTGACGAATGTGGCGGCTGTTTCGGTGAGCAGAACCCGCGTCGCTCCGGTCGTCGCATCCGCGGCAAGCAGGTCCAACCGCTTGTACCGCCGGTCCTGCCGTGTCAGGATGAGCTCGGCGCCGTCGGCGCGCCATCCGACCAGGGCCACCAGCTGATCCGGATCCTTGCCGATGTCGATCTTGGTCCGAACTCGAGAGGTGACGTCCACGACATACAGGTCCACCTGAGGCACCGGTCCGCCCGAGCGTCCGAGCCGCACCCACTCGACGTCTTCCACCGTCTTGAGCCAATGAACTATCGGCGACGCAGGGACGGCCCTGGCGTCCACCTTGGTGAGCGCCAGCAGCCGCCCGTTAGGCGACCACTGCGCACCCAGAACGTCCCAGGCGAAGTTGTCGACTCCGTCGTCGGTGAGGGCGGTGCTCCGGCCGTCGACGGCCGAGCGAAGCTGGAGGTTGTTGTCTTTGATGCCGGCGAAGGTCTGCCCGTCGGGCGCCGGCACTTCCATGACATCCGGGATGAGCGCCAATACGGCCTTGCGAACCATCTGTGGCGAGCGCCGGGTCTGTTCCGCCGGCGTTGGCGGCGGGAGCGGTCGCACCAGGTA
>JBDTOH010000431.1:0-5149 GCA_039933355.1 Gemmatimonadota bacterium
GTTCGCTCGGGATGACGTCGCGGTTAGGCGACCTCCGGACCTCGATTCCCTATTCTCTACAAGCCCTAAGCCCTAGCCCCTACCCAGCACTCACCACCACCCTCCTCCCCAGCGCCCGCTCCAACACATCCGCCTTCCGTGCCGCTCCCCACTTCTCCAGGGCCAGGTCCGCGTTCCTCGTCCTCGGGCTGATCCGGATCAGGAGCCGGTCCTTTTCCAGCCGGGTCGTCACCTGATCCACTGCAGCCGTGTGCCCGCGGTCGAGGCCGTCCGCGACTCGGAGCAGCGCGCTCAGGCGGCGTACGATCTCCTGCTCATCCTGCGGCAGCCGGGCGAATTCTTCGTGCTTCCGGCTCGGGCCCTTCTTCCGGTGATACCGGCTGATCAGCGCCACGAGCGCTCTATCCCGCGACGTGAGGCTCAGCCGCTCGGCGTGCATGATGAGCTGATAGCTGTGCTTGTGATGCTTTCGGTAGCTCACCACCTGACCGACGTCGTGGAGCAGGCTCGCGGCCTCGAGCAAAAACTGCTCGGACTCCTCGCAGCCGAGGGCGTCGCCGAGGCGGTCGAAGAGGGTGAGGGCGAGGACGCGGACTTGCTCGACGTGACGGCGGTCGCCCTGACCGCGGTCCACGAAATCCCGCATTGCGCGGAGCGGATCGACCGTGAGCGTGGCGTCGCCGCCCACCATCTCGAGCAGCAGACCTTCCCTGAGCCCGAACGCGCTGATCGTGATGTTCCGTGCTTCGACCACGTCGAGCAGCTCCGCCATCACCGCGATGCCCGCGAGGATGATGTCGGCCCGCTGCGGGTTGAGGCCCGGTACCTGAGTCCGCTCCTCGCTGGTCTTGGTCGAGAGCCACTCGAGCAACTGCTCCACCTCCGCGGTCGAGACCACCTCGCCGTGGACCGCTTCGCCCTGGCCGTGGCCGCGCCGCGCCCGCACCATCCGACCAAGGTTCGTAAAGCTGCCGCCGGAGCCGATTACCGTCGTATTGTTCCACTCCCGCCGGGGGATCGCTTTGCGGAGCCGCTTGCGGACGTGGGTCCGGAGCGCCGCGATCTCCTTCGGAAGCTCTCGCTCGCCGGTGAGCCAGGTCTCCGTGAGCAGCACGGCGCCGAATGGGAGCGATTTCGTCAGCTCCACCAAGCCCTGAACAGCCCCGATCAGCTCGAGACTTCCGCCGCCGATGTCGGCGATGAGCGCGCGAGTGTTGCTGAGCGGGAAGTGGTGGGCAACCGAGCGATAGGAGAGGGAGGCTTCCGCTTCGGAGTCGATGATCTCGAGCTTGAGGCCGGTGTCCTTCTTGACCCGCTTGACGAACTCGGCGCCGTTTTCCGCCTCGCGCACCGCGGCGGTCGCGACCACGCGCATCCGCGTGACGCCTCGTCGGTCGGCGACCTCTTTCATCCGCCGGAGCGTCGCCATCGCGCGGCTCATCGCGAGGTCGTCGAGCCGCCCGGTCGCGGCCACTCCGGTCGCGAGCCGGGGCTGATCCTTGACTTCATCTATGATCCGAAGACTTCCCCCGGCGTCGAGCTCGGCGACAATCAGCCGGATCGAATTCGATCCGACATCGATCGCCGCGAGGCGGGAGCCGGGGAGAGTCTCTGGCTGTGCTGCGCTCATGGTGCGGCTCGAGCTGGGGGCCGGTCTTCGGCGTGATGCTTGATCGACTTGCCTTCGACGAGGTAGACCACGTCCTCGCCGATGTTGGTGGCGAGGTCGGCGACTCGCTCCAAGTTGCGGCTCACCAATAATAGTTCTAGCCCCGCGCCGATCATATGCGGATCTTCCATCATGTGCGTGAGGAGGATCCGGAACACCGAGCGGTTGAGCGCGTCGACCTGGTCGTCTCGCATGCAGACGTCGCGTCCGCTGACCGCGTCGCCCCGCACGAACGCCTCGAGCGCGTCGGACAGCATCTCGCGCGCAAGCCGAGCCATCTCCACGATCTCCGGCTCCGGCGTGATCCTGCGAGTCTCGAGCAGGCGCACAGCCGACTGCGACAGGTTGACGGCATGGTCGCCGACCCGCTCGAGGACGTTCGAGATCTTGATCGCGGAGACCAGCATGCGGAGATCGCCGGCCATGGGCTGATGGAGGGCGAGCAGGCTCATGCACCGCTCCTCGACCTCGACTTCCATGGAGTCGATCACATGGTCGCCCGCGAGCACCCGCGCGGCCTTCTCCTCGTCCCGCTCGAGCAGCGCCTCGACGGCGAGCCGGAGCGCCGCCTCCGCTTCGCCGCCCATCGTGAGGAGCCGGACCTTGACTTGGCTCAGGTCGTCGTGAAAATGCCGGTGGATGTCTTGACTCATCCGAATCTCCCGGTGATGTAGGCTTCGGTGCGCTCTTCGCGCGGCGTCGTGAAGATCTGTTGGGTCCTGCCGAACTCGATCAGGTGCCCTTGATCGAAAAATCCAGTCATCTCCGACACCCGCGCGGCCTGCTGCATGTTGTGGGTGACGATGACGATCGTGTAGCGCTGCTTGAGCTGGAAGATCAGCTCCTCGACCTTCTGGGTCGCGATCGGGTCGAGCGCGGAGCAGGGCTCGTCCATGAGGAGCACCTCGGGCCGGTTGCCGAGCGCCCGCGCGATGCAGAGCCGCTGCTGCTGCCCGCCGGACAGGCCGCCGGCCGGCGCGCTGAGGCGGTCCTTCACCTCGTCCCAAAGGGCGGCCTGTCGGAGACATTGCTCGACCAGATCCGGCAGCTCGCGTCGTGGCGCGAGCGCGTTGAGGCGGGGGCCGTACGCGACGTTGTCGTAGATCGACTTCGGGAACGGGTTCGGTCGCTGGAACACCATGCCGACCCGGCGGCGGAGTGCGACCAGGTCCGTCCGGCCGAAGATGCTCGAGCCCTCGACCAGGAGGTCGCCCTCGTACCGGGCGCTCGGGATGAGATCGTTGAGCCGGTTGATCGACCGCAGAAACGTGGACTTGCCGCAACCCGAGGGGCCGATGATGGCGGTCACCGCCCGGCGCCGAATCGCGAGATCGATCCCCTTGAGTATCACGCGTGGGCCATAGGCGAATCGGAATCCCTTCGCCTCCACGGCCGGGTCCTCGGCGGGCTCCGGGGCCGACATGCTGACCTCTGTCGGCCGTACCTCGGTTTCGTCGGTCACGGCGGCCTCTTTACTCGCCAATTGAATCATCCGAACCGTCCGGTGATATATGCTTCCGTTTGCGGGTCCGTCGGAGCGGTAAAGATCTGTTTGGTCGGCCCGGTCTCCACCATTCCCCCCATGTAGAAAAACGTCGTGGTGTCCGACACCCGCGCGGCCTGCTGCATGTTGTGGGTGACGATCACGATCGTGAAGTCCTGCTTGAGAGTTACCAGCAGCTCTTCGATCCGCTGGGTGCCCTGCGGGTCGAGCGACGCGGTCGGCTCGTCGAGCAGGACGACTTCCGGCTCCGGCGCGATGGTTCGGGCGATGCACAGGCGCTGCTGCTGGCCGCCCGAGAGCGACATCGCGCTCGTCTTGAGCCGGTCCTTCACCTCGTCCCAGAGCGCGGCCCGAACCAGCGCCCGCTCGACGATCTGGTCGAGCTCCTGTTTTGGCGGAGAGCCGGTGACCTTGAGGCCCGCCGCCACGTTCTGATAGATCGTCATGGTGGGGAACGGCGTCGGTCGCTGAAAGACCATTCCGATCCGCCGGCGGAGCTGGGTCAGGCTCACCTTCGCTCCGTAGATGTCTTCGTCGTCGAGGTAGACGTGGCCCTCGATGCTCCCACCCACCACCTCGTGCATCCGATTGAGCGCGCGGAGGAAGGTGGATTTGCCGCATCCCGACGGCCCGATCAACGCGTGGACCCGGTTCTCGGCGAAGTTGAGCGACACGCCCTTCACGGCGACCAGAGACCCATACTTGGCGCTCAGGCTTTCGGTTCGGAGGCGCGGCTTGCCGTTATTGGCGGACATCGAACCGCTGCCTGGTGGCAAGCCTCGCGGCGACGCTGAGCACGAGCACGACGACGATGAGCACGAGAGCCGCGGCCCAGGCGATCCGGTGCCAGTCCTCGTAGGGCCCGCTCGCGTAGTTGTAGACCGCAAGCGGGAGCGCCGCCATCGGCTGGTTGAGATTCCGGCTCATATACTGGCTGCCGAGCGCCGTGAACAGGAGGGGCGCCGTCTCGCCGGCGATCCGGGCGATCGCGAGCAGGCTTCCGGTGACGATCCCCGGGAGGCAGGTTCGGACGATGATCGAGAGGCTGGTCCGCCACCGGGGATAGCCTAACGCGAGCGCGGCCTCCCGGAGGCTGTGCGGCACCAGCTTGATCATCTCCTCCGTCGTGCGCATCACCATCGGGACCATCAGCATCGCGAGGGCGGCGCTTCCGGCAAAGCCGGAAAAATGCTTCTGCTTGGCGACGATCAGCGTCCACGCGAACACACCGACCACGATGGAGGGGGTGCCGTTCATGACGTCCGAGACGAACCGCGTGATCGTCGCCAGGCGGCTCGTCGGGAACTCGGCGCAGAACATCCCGGCGCCGACTCCGATCGGAAGGCCAATGACGCAGGCGGCTCCGACCATGAGCAGCGTCCCTACGATGGCGTTGGCCACGCCGCCGCCGGTCTCACCAGCCGGCGCCGGCATCTCCGTGAAAAACGCCCAATTGAGGCTTCCGGCACCTCTGACGATCAAGGTGCCCAGGATGAGAAGCAGCGGCAGCACCGCAACCACCACCGCACCGACCATGAGGCCGACCATGATCCGGCTCTTGGCCCGCCGCCACACGAGCCGGTTCACGAGGAGATTCCTCCCGATCCGCGGGTCACCCGCCAGATCAGCAGGCGCGCCGCCCCGTTGACCACCACGGTGACGACAAACAACAGCAGCGCGACGTACCCGAGCGCCGCGTAGTGCATGTTGGTCGACGCTTCCCGGTATTCGTTCGCGATGACGGCGGCCATGGTGTAGCCGGGCGCGAACAGCGAGGCCGCGATCTCGTTCCGGTTTCCGATCAGCATCGTCACCGCCATCGTCTCACCTAACGCTCGCCCGAGTCCGAGGATGACGGCGCCGAAGATGCCCGACTTGGCGTACGGCACGACCGCGGTCCAGGCGGCCTCCCACCGGGTTGCCCCGAGCCCGAGCGCGGCTTCGCGCTGGGAGGCGGGCACCGCATTCAGCACCTC
>JBDTOH010000432.1:0-5147 GCA_039933355.1 Gemmatimonadota bacterium
GGCGAGACCGCAAGCCGGCCGTCGAGCAGCGCGTTCGCCTTGGCGCCGAGGATCAGGGCCTGGCCGGCGCGGGGGCCGGCGCCCCAGCGGACGTACTGCCTAACGCTGGACGGGGCGTTCGGGTCGTCGGGGCGAGTCGCCCGGACCAGGGACGCGGCATATCGGAGCGCGGGCTCGGCCGCCGGGAGCTCGCGGACGAGACGCTGCAGGGACTGGACCTCGTCCGCGGAGAGGACTGGAACGAGCGGGGGAAGCGCCGTGCCCGTCGTGGTTCTGAGAATCGCCACCTCGTCGTCCACCGACGGATACTCGATCCGAATGTCGAACAGAAAGCGGTCGAGCTGCGCTTCGGGGAGCGGATACGTACCTTCCTGCTCGATCGGGTTCTGGGTGGCGAGGACGAAGAACGGCTCGGGGAGCCGCATCGTCTCGCCGTTCGCCGTGACCGAGTGCTCCTGCATCGCCTCGAGGAGCGCGGCCTGCGTGCGCGGCGGCGTTCGGTTGATCTCGTCGGCGAGGATGATGTTGGCGAAGATCGGACCGCGGGCAAACCGGAACTCGCGGGTGCCCGTGGTCTGGTTCTCCTCCATGATTTCGGTGCCGGTAATGTCGCTCGGCACGAGGTCCGGCGTGAACTGAATCCGGCGGAAGTCGAGCGTCATTGCTTCGGCCATCGACTTGATGATCAGGGTCTTCGCAAGGCCGGGGACGCCGACGAGGAGCGCGTGGCCGCCGGCGAGCACCGCCATGAGCAGATGGTCGAGGACGTCCTGCTGGCCGACGATCCGCCGGGCAACCTCGTCACGGAGGCGACCGGTGGCGGCAATCAGCGCCTCGCGAGAGAACGCAGTGGCCGGTAAGACAGGACGAGACGCAGCGGTCACGAGGGTCGGGGCTCGAGGGGATCGGACCACGCCGGGACGCTCGCGGGCGAACCAAACGTGGTATCTATTATAACGGGCGATGGGAGTAATAGTTTTCTCCCGGCCACGCCCCACTTCCACTACCCTCACGAGGTTCGTCCGTGTCCCCAAGCCGACGCGATTTCCTCCGAACCACCGCTGCTGCGACCGCCGCCGGGCTCGTCCTGGCCGGCACCGGCCGAGCCGAAACGGCTGAACGGGCCGCCCGGCTAACCAACTTGGTCAGCCCCGGAGATCCGGCGATCAACGAGCTCTTGATGAAAGCGCTCGACGCCGCCAAATCGGCCGGTGCGGACTATGCGGATGCGCGGGTGAGCCTGAATCGAACCCAGGCGATCTTCACCCGCGAGAAGCGGGTCGGCGGGCTCTCCGACAACGAGACGTTCGGCGTGGGCGTCCGAGTGCTGGTGCAGGGCTCGTGGGGCTTTGCCGCCACGAATGAGCTCACGCCCGACGCGGTGGCTCGCGTGGCTCGACAGGCCGCGGCCCAGGCCAAGGCGAGCCGCGCGGCCGAGCGGCGGCCGGTGACGCTGGCGCCGGCGCCCGGCAATCAGAAGGGTACCTGGCGGAGCGAGGCCAAGGTCGATCCCTTCACCATTCCGATCGAGGAGAAGGTGCAGCTGCTCCTCTCGGTCAACGCGGCGGTGATGAAGAACCCACAGGCGCGGTTCGTCACCTCGAACATGTTCTTCCTCAAGGAAGAGAAGTCGTACGCGAACACCGAAGGCGCCCTTTTTACCCAGACGATCTTCCGGTCGCAGCCGACCGTGACCGTGACGGCCGTGTCGAAGGACTTCAAGGACTTCCAGACCCGGCAGAGCACGGACATCCAGCCGATGGGCCGCGGCTATGAGCACGTCACCGAGAACAAGCTCGAAGAGAATGCGCCGCGCTGGGCCGACGAAGCGGTCCAAAAGCTCTCGGCCAAGCCGGTGGAGGTGGGGCGTTATGACCTCGTGCTCCACCCCACGCATCTCTGGCTGACGATCCACGAATCGGTGGCACATCCGACCGAGCTCGACCGGGCGATGGGATACGAGGCGAACTACGCGGGCACGAGCTTCGTGTTCCCGCCGGAGAAGATGCTCGGAACCCTGAAGTACGGCTCGCCGCTCATGAACATCCGGGGCGACCGCTCGCAGCCCGGCTCGCTCGCGGCCTGTGGGTGGGACGACGACGGCGTCCAGCCCGAGTCGTTCGACATCATCAAGCAAGGCGTGTTCGTCGACTATCAGACCACCCGGGAGCAGGCGCTCTGGCTCGACTGGTACTACAAGAAGCTGGGCAAGCCGACCCGCTCGCACGGCTGCTCCTACTCGCAGTCGTGGGCCGACGTCCAGTTCCAGAGGATGCCTAACGTGAACCTGCTGCCCGGCGAGAAGGACTTGGGCTGGGACGACCTGATCGCGGCAACCGACAACGGGATCGCGATCATCGGTGAGGGCTCGTTCTCGATCGATCAGCAGCGGTACAACGCGCAGTTCGGCGGGCAGCTCTTCTACGAGATCAAGGGCGGCAAGATCGTCGGAATGCTCAAGGACGTTGCCTATCAGATGCGGACCCCCGACTTCTGGGGCTCGCTCGATATGCTCGGCGGGCAGAAGAGCTACTTCATGGGCGGCGCGTTCAACGACGGTAAGGGGCAGCCGTCGCAGTCCAATGCCGTCAGTCACGGGTGCGTACCGACCCGGCATCGCCAGATCAACGTGATCAATACCGGGAGGCAGTCATGAGCCGCCCCCAGGAGCCGGCCCGGGTTATGTCGCGCGACGAGGCACGGGCGCTGGCCAAGCGAGTCCTCGGCTTCAGCACCGCCAACGAGACGCGGGTCTCGATCAATTCCGGCAGCCGAGGCAACACCCGGTTTGCCGTGAACCAGGTTTCCACCGCGGGTGACAACACCGACACGACTGTCGTCGTGCGGAGCGTGATCGGCAACAAGGTGGGCTCGGCGAGCACGAACCGGCTCGACGACACCGGGCTCAAGGGCGTGGTCGAGGCCTCGGAGCGGCTGGCGAAGCTCACGCCGGACGATCCCGAGCTGATGCCGGAGCTCGAGCCCCAGCAATATCGAGAAGGAACCAGCTGGAACGAGGGCACCGCGGGGCTCGACCCGGCAGCGCGAGCGGCAGCGGTCGCCAAGATCACCGGAGCCGCTCGCGGCGCCGGCCTGGTCAGCACGGGTTACCTCGAGACCACGGCGACCGCGCAAGCCATCGCCAACAGCAAAGGACTGTTCGCCTACAACCGCGATACCGGCGCGGCGCTCACGACGACCGTGCGGACGCCGGACGGGTCCGGCTCGGGCTGGGCGGGCGCCACCTCCAATGCATGGGATAAGATCGACCCGGCTGCGTTAGGCGCTCGCGCGGTGGACAAGGCCAAGCGCTCGGTCGGCGCGGTCGCGGTGGAGCCGGGCCGCTACACGGTCGTGCTCGAGCCGACGGCGGTCGGGAACCTGGTGCAGCTGATCGCGGGATCGATCAACGCGAGGAGCGCCGACGAGGGCCGGAGCTTCTTCACCAAGCCGGGCGGCGGCAACAAGATCGGCGAGAAGGTCGTGGACGAGCGGGTAACGCTCGTCAGCGATTCGTTCGATCCCGAAACGCTCGGCGCCCCGTTCACGGCTGACGGCCTGCCGACCAGCCGGGTGCCGTGGATCGAGAACGGCGTCGTCAAGAACTTGAACTACGACCGGTACTGGGCGAAGAAGCAGGGCAAGGAGCCGACCGGGGTCGGGGGCGGTTTCTTCAGCGGGTCGCTCGCGATGTCCGGCGGGACGGAGACGATCGAATCGCTGATCGCTGGATGCGAGCGCGGTCTTCTGGTGACGCGGTTCTGGTACATTCGGCCGGTGGATCCCCGGACAATCCTCTTCACGGGGCTCACCCGCGACGGGACCTTCCTCATCAAGGGCGGCAAGATCGCCGGGGCCGTGCGCAATCTCCGCTTCAACGAATCGCCGATCTTCATGCTGAACAATCTCGAAGCGATGGGCGTCCCGGTCCGAGTCTCGTCCGGGGAGAGCGGCAGCGCGGGGGGCGCCATCGTCATGCCGCCGATCCGCGCCCGTGACTTCAACTTTACCTCGCTGTCCGACGCGATCTAGCGGTCGCGAGCAGGGTACGAGATGCATGAGCCCCATTGGAGTCCCGACCAGCCGCTCGGCTCTGGAACGGTCGGGCGGCGGGAGCTGATCGGCGGTCTCCTGGCTGCCGGCATAGGATTGCCTTTGAGGTCGCCTCTTTTGCAACCGACGTCCGGGACTCACCACGCCGGCGGGTCGTCGATCGAGATTCTCGCGTTCGACGTGTTCGGCACGGTTGTGGACTGGCGCTCTACCGTCATCGCGGAAGGCAAACGTGTCGGTCGAGCGCACGGGCTCGACATCGACTGGGTCCGGCTCGCCGACGCCTGGCGGGACGGATATGGCCCCGCCATGAATCGGGTCCGCAACGGCGAGCTGCCGTGGACCAAGCTCGATGACCTTCACCGAATGGTGCTCGACGACCTGCTCGTCCGGTTTGGTGCCCGCACCCTGGACGAGAAGGCCAAAGCGGACTTGAACCGGGTCTGGCATCGGCTCGAGCCCTGGCCGGACGTGGTCGCCGGATTGCAGCGCCTCCGCCGCCGGTTCGTCATCACGACGCTCTCCAACGGCAACATGGCGCTCCTCACGAACATGGCGAAGCACGCCGGTCTCCCGTGGGACTGCGTGCTCTCGGCCGAGCTGGTCCGGCACTATAAGCCCGACCCGGAGGTGTACCGGATGGTGCCTGAGCTGTTCGACGTCCGTCCGGATCAGGTCATGCTGGTGGCGGCGCATGCCGAAGATCTCAAGGCCGCCGGGCAGGCCGGTTTGCGAACCGCGTACGTCCACCGACCGCTCGAGCGCGGCGTCCGGACTCCGGCGCCCGCCCGTCCCGCGGGTCCGTTCGACTACACGGCCGACGATTTCCCGGGCCTCGCGGCTCAGCTGGGCGGGTAGACGTTAGGTAGATGACGATTGTCGAGGAAGCCATGGACTCGCAGGACCGCGTCAAAACGAGAGCCCTCGCCTACCTCGGGCGGCGCGGCACCGATGCTGCCGCCGACACCGTCCGGCAGCTGGTGACCGAGGCTTTCGATCAGTTCGAGGCGCTGCTCGATACCGTCCCACTCGGTGCTCGGGCCTACCGGCCTGAGCCGGCCCGGTGGTGTCCGCAGGAGATCGCTGCCCATCTG
>JBDTOH010000433.1:0-5144 GCA_039933355.1 Gemmatimonadota bacterium
GACGGCAGCGGAAATCCCTGGTTCTACGGCGACGTGGCGATTCGCGGTGACCGGGTGGTGCGGGTGGTGCGGCGGGGCATGTTGGCTGACGCTCCGGCCCGGCGCCGCATCGAAGCGGCGGGGAAGGTCGTCGCGCCGGGTTTCATCGACATCCAGGCCGGCGGTCCCTACCTCACCGGCGATGGGCGCGACGTGAGCAAACTCACCCAGGGCGTCACCACCGAGATCATGGGCGAGGGCTACACCTCCGCGCCGATCAGCGACCTCACGCTCGCCGATCTCGCGGCGTCGGGGCCGGAGGCGGTTGCATCCGCGAAGCGGTTCCAGGGGGCTCGGGGCTTCGATGCATGGCTCCGTGCCATGGAAGCCCACGGTGTCTCCCCCAACGTGGGCGCCTTCGTGGGGGCCAGCACTCTTCGTCAATACGGCATGGGCTTGAAGATGGGCGCCGCCGTCGGCGCGCCGCTCGACTCGATGCGGGCCGCGTTGCGCAACGCTATGGAAGACGGCGCCTTTGGCCTCGGGTCCGCGCTGATCTATCCACCGGGAAATTTTGCCGGCACCGAAGAGCTGATTGAAGTCGCCAAGGCAATGGCGCCTTACGGCGGCCTTTACATCACCCACATGCGCTCCGAGGCCGACAAGGTGCTCGAGGGCATCGATGAGGCGCTGCGCATCGGCCGTGAAGCCGGGGTGGCGGTGGAGATCTACCATCTCAAGGCCGCGGGCATCAAGAACTGGAACAAGATGCCGGCCATGATCGCCAAGATCGATTCCGCGCGAACCGCCGGGCTCGACGTGCAGGCCACGATGTACCCCTATACGGCCGGCGGTACCGGCCTGGCTGCTTGCCTGCCACCCTTCGCCTCGGCGGACGGCAAACTGCTGCAGAACCTCGCCGACCCCGCGGCGCGGGCGCGGATCCGGGCCGAGGTGGCCCACCCCACCAGCTACTGGGAGAGCCTCTGCGAGCAGGCCACGCCGCAGGGTGTGCTCTTGGTTGGACTGCGCACGCCGGCCAACCAGCAGTGGTCCACAAAGCGCCTCTCGGCGGTCATGGCGGCAACCAAGAAGGATTGGCTCGATACCGTGATGGACCTCCTCCTCGCCGAAAAGGGCGGCATCGGCGCCATCTACTTTCTCATGAGCGAGGAAAACGTCAAACTGATCCTGAAACAGCCATGGATCATTATCGGGACCGACGCGGCCGGGATGGATCCCGACAGTGCCCGAGGTGGAGGGCACCCGCGAGCCTATGGTACCTACCCGCGCATTCTCGGCCAGTACGTTCGTGACGAGGGCGTCATTTCGCTTGAGCAGGCGATTCGCCAGATGAGTGGGGCGGTGGCCGAGCGACTGCTTATTTCCGATCGCGGCCTGCTGCGGGAGGGGATGTATGCGGATGTAGTGGTGTTCGACCCGGCCACCATCCAGGAACACAGCACGTTCGAAGCGCCACACCAGCTGTCGACCGGCGTCCAAACCGTGCTCGTCAATGGCGTCGAGGTGGTCCGCGACGGCCGGCATACCGGCGCCAAACCGGGTCGCATCGTTCGTGGCGCCGGCTGGCGCGGTCCGCTCGGTAAGTAGGCTGTTTGTTGGATAGCGCAGGGGCGGATTTGCTCCGCCGACGGAGGCAGTAGTGATTGGACGTCCATTTGGACGGGACTGCTTGGTACTCAGACGGCGGCCCGGTGCAATCGGCCAAGAAGCGGCTACCCGATGCGCGTCGGCCGCCGCGACATCCGGGTGCGACCTCCGTCTCTGGCTTGGTTCACTCTGGTACTGGCGGTCACTCTGGGGCCGCCATCATCCAGCGCGCAGGACTGCAACGCGCTGGATGCGGTGAAGTTCGTCTGCCTCTCGGCCGGTGCCGAAGACTTGGTGGCCATCCCGAACTCGGACTGGGTCATTCTCTCCGGTGAGCTTCGAGCCGTCAACACCACCAACTTTTCAGAGGTCCGGCTCTTTCCCATTGCCCGCTCGCGATTCGACCAAACGCGCTATTCGTCGTGTCCAGGCCCGCTGACCGAGCGGGACATCGCAAACAGGAAAGCCACTGCCCACGGTATCAACCTGCGGGCAGGCCCGAACGGGGTGCACACGCTCTATGTCGTTCACCATCCGCAGCGGGAATCGGTCGAGGTGTTCGAAGTCGATGCGCGCGGCAAGACGCCCACCATCACCTGGGTCGGCTGCGTGTTGTCCCCTGCCGGCGTTTCCGGAAACAGCGTCGCCGTCCTCCCGAACCACGGCTTTGCACTCACCAATTTTCTGAGCAGAGGCCTCGGGGGCTATCGTGGAGAAGCTGGTGCGAGCGTACGGGCCAAGCTGGCGGGTGGTGAGCCAACTGGCGAGGTGTGGGAGTGGAATCCCGGTCAGGGCTGGACAAAGGTCCCCGGTAGCGATGGGGCCGGACCCAATGGGCTGGAAGCGTCGCCGGATGGCAGATGGTTTTATATCGCCGAGTGGGGAACGCAAAAGGTGATCAAGTTGTCTCGCGGTCAGCCCAATCCGACGAAGCAAGAGGTTTCGCTTGACTTCCATCCGGACAATTTGCGGTGGCAGAGCGATGGATCGCTGCTGGCCGCCGGTCAGCATGGAACCGTAGATGCGATCTTGAGTGACTGCCTGTCTAATGACGACTGCCGCGGCGTTGCGACGAGTGTTGCGTCGATCGATCCGGTGAGCCTCGAGGCCCAGGAACTCGTCCACAGATACCCCGCGAACGGGTACTTCGCCGCGGGTACGACCGGTTTGAAAGTAGGCAATGATATTTGGGTTGGCAGTACCTATCGCGGGACCAGGATTGCCCGCTTTGGCGCCAAGTAGTCGCCCGACCTTCACCACCACGCCGAGAGAATACTGATGACACGACGCACAGTTAGTCCTTTGGCCCTGATCGTGCTGCTGGCGCTGCCGGCGTCCTCGGCCATCGCGCAGGGCGGACGATTCGACCTCGAGAAGACGAAAGCGGTGCTGCCCACCCTGATCGAGAGAACACTCGCCGACAATGGCATTCCGTCGATGTCGATCGTGCTGGTTCGCGGCGACTCGATCGTCTGGAAGGCAGCGTTCGGCTACGCCAATATGCGGACCCACACGCCCGCCACCACCGAGACGATCTACAGCACCGGGTCGTCGTTCAAGTCGGTCACCGCAACCGCTCTGATGCAGCTCGTCGAGCACGGCAAGCTCAAGCTGGACGACCCGATCAACAATTACCTGGGCGACGACAAGGTGCAGGACAGGCTCCAGAGCGAGAAGCCGGTGACCTTCACGCACCTCCTGTCCCACTGGTCCGGACTCATCAGCGGCGCGGAGGTCGAGCCGCTCTGGGGTCGGAAGCTTCCGAAGACCCTCGAGGAATTTACCTCCAAGCTCTACTCGATTCGGGCGCCTGAGACAAAGTATCAGTACAACAACTGGGCCTACGGGACGGCGGGCCTTCTGGTGCAGAAGATCTCGGGCGTCGAGTACGAGAAGTACATGGTCGAGAACGTGCTGAAACCGCTCGGCGCGACGACGCCCCATCCGGTGTACCCATCGCCCGAGATGGTCGAGATGATTGCGTTGCCGTACAAGGCAGGTGGTTCGCTTGGCAAGCCGGTGCCGGAGGTCCAGGTGCACTTCGACGTGTATCCGGCCGGTGACATCTATCTGCGCGCCGAAGACATGGCGCGGTACCTCGGCGCGCAAATCAACGGCGGCGTCTTCAACGGTCAGCGGATCCTGTCGGAGGAGTCGGTGCGCGAGATGCACACGCCGCGCTTTGGCGGCGACTATGGGTTCGGGTTCTGGATGGTGCATGACAGCGCCACCGGCCACACCCTGATCCATCACGGCGGCGCCATCGGCGGCCAGCGGGCGTTCTTGATCGGCGACCTCGACGCGCACGTCGGCGTCTACTACATGAGCAATTCCGACTACCTACCCGATGCGGCCCCGCCCGCGTGGTCGGAGATCACGGACGCAGCCCTCAAGCTGTTGCGGGGAGAGGACTATGTCGTCCGGCCAGAACGCAAGGGTATCACGGTGGACGAGAAGGTGCTCAACAGCTATGTCGGCACCTACGACATAGGCACGGCACCCCGTACCGGCATGTACGATCTAGGCCCGGGAACCATCGTCATCAGCCGCGTAGGTCGCGCCCTCGCGATTCAGCAGAACGGCCAGCCGGCAAAATATGAGCTGCTCGCGGAGACCCCGGTGCGCTTCTTCCAGCGGGGCAGCAACGTCACGCTTTCTTTCGAAGGTGACGGCGGCACCATCGACCGGCTCGTCCGGGAGGTCGGCAACCAGCGCCGGACAGCGACCCGCCGCAAGTAGCTTGGAGCGTTCCGGCGCTGGGTCTATGTGGACCCAGTACCGAGCGTTCCCCTCGGCATCTAGGGGGCAGATACCATCGTGAAATGCAGGGCCACGCATCGGGATTTCCATATCGGGCGCCTCGAGGTCTCTGCCCGATCCCACCCCCTACGCACCGCCCCTCGACGCTAGAGCACCTCGCCTCCGTGCCTGCCCGACCCTTGGAGCACCGTAGAGACAGACTTCCGGGACGGAACCACCTCCGCGAGATTGGAACGCAATACACTCACCGGACCAGACCATGAATCGCTCCATCCTCCTCACGTCGATCGCCTCCGCGCTCGGCTTCGCCTCCGCCACCGCTCAGGTAACCCGCCCCGCCGCGGAACAGGCCCTCGTCCGCGCCATCTATAAGGAGTTCGTCGACATCAACTCCGGCTTCACCACCGGTGCGACAACCCCGGTCGTGGAAGCCGCCGTGGCCCGGCTCAAGGCGGCGGGGTTCTCCGACAGCGACATCCACGTCGACGGCGCGAATCCGAAGAAGATGAACCTCGTCGTCCGCTATCGCGGGACCGGCCGCCAGAAGCCGATCCTCCTCGTCGCCCACACCGACGTTGTCGAGGCCAAGCGCGACGACTGGAGCATGGATCCGTTCCAGCTCGCCGAGAAAGACGGCTACTTCTACGGGCGGGGCGTCGGCGACGACAAGGCCCAGGCGGCGGTCTGGATTGCCAACCTGATCCAGTACAAGGCCGAAGGCTTCACGCCCGACCGCGACATCATCGTTGCGCTGACCGCCGACGAAGAAGGCGGCGGCCCGTTCAACGGGGTCG
>JBDTOH010000434.1:0-5143 GCA_039933355.1 Gemmatimonadota bacterium
CCCCGGTCCTCTCGGACCGGGGACCGCCCCCAACTTCATCAGCCGATCAGCCGACTATGCCGCCAACGGGTTACAGTCCGCCGCCTTGTAGTTCGGGTTGTTCTCTTCCGTGGTCGGAATAATGATGCTGGCCTGGTTGCCCCGCGGCACACCGCCCGGGTACGGGCCCGTGGGAAATACGGAGGTAACCGGCCGGCTGTACTGCCGAACCAGTCGCCGCATGTCGCCCACTCGATGCCCGGTCGAGAACATCCAGAATGCGCGCTCTCTGAACGTCAGGCTGACCCGCGCATCGGTCGTCCCCGGATCGGTGAGGGGCCCGAGGGAGATCGTTCCCCGGATCGTGTTGAGCGTGTTGAGCCACGTGGTCACGTCACTGGCCTTGAGCGCGGCCTCCGCTTCGATCAAGCGAGCCTCGATCCCCGACGCCTGCGTGATCGGCTTCCCGTAGTCGCTGTAGGTGAGCAGACGCCCGCCCGTTCCGTTATACGGCTGGGTCGCCGGGAAATCGACCGGAACCCGAGGATCCCCCGCCGATGCGTAATTGAGCCCGGTACCACCATCGACGTCCGCGACGACGAGGAAGCCGCCGTCGTACGACGTGTTCCTGTAGAGGTTCTGGGTCGACGTGTTCGCGCTCGAGTAGATCGCGTCGTACTCGTAGCTCGTGGGAACGGCAGCGACCGCTGCTGCCGCCGCCGCGTAACTCCCCTTGTCGAGGAGTGCCCGTCCTTTGAGCACGGCCAACAAGTTGGTGACCCGGGCGTCCCCGCCGGTGTTCTGCACGCCGGCCGCCACCTGCGTCAGGGCGCGATCGAACACGGCGTCGGTGCTGAGCGGCACGCCGTAGACGATGTCGGGCTGGCTCACGCTGAACGGAAGCCCCGAGCAATAGTGCTCGCCCAGAATGATCGTGGTCAGCGCGCTCAACCCATAGAGCTCGCCGGCCCGCGCGTCGTTCGCCTTGAACGCAACGACTTTTGCGGCGGCCTGCTCCGCGGACTCCCGCGCATGGTGGATGCTGAGATAGATGCCCTGATTGAGCGTGTTCTCCTTGACCACGCGCCCCTGGTCGAACTGGCCGACTTCCGGGGGCGTCGAGCCGAACCGGAACTCGTCGCTGAACAGACTCGCGAAGGCGAGGAATTGGCCTACGCCGCCGGTTACCGGGCCCGGCCCCGAAAGCGCCGAGGCAAAATCGCCGACCGCTCCGTTATAGGCGGCGGTGGCACCGGCCTCTCCGACCAACTTGCCCGGCTCGATGATGTCCGGCCGGTCGACTTCGAGGATGCTGTCGCAGCCGGCAAGTACGCTGGCGCCGGCGACGAGCGCCAGCATGCTTTTCCGCAGTGAACCAACCCGTACGGGCATCTTCTGCACCATCTCGGAAATGAGTTTCATGGGATTCTCCGCCTAGAAAGTGAAGTTGAGACGGAGGAGGAACGATCGGGGCTGGCCCGGCTGCCAGAAGTTGTAGTTCGCTCCATCAGGCGTTGTGCCGCCCGGGGTATTGCCTTCGGGGTCCCATCCACGGTAGCCGCTGAAGAGGAGCAGGTTCCGGCCGCTCACGGTGACGGTGCCGGCGCTCGCTCCGACGGAGCGGGTGATGGCCCGCGGGAGAGAATAGGCCACGGACAACTCGCGGAGCCGGAGGAAGCTGGCATCGTCCGCAAAGGCGCCGAACGCGAAGTTGGCCGCGACGGCTTCGGAGCGGGCCTGCTCCTCGAGCGACGCAGTCGGATCGTTCAGCCCGCGGCAGTTCACGCTCGGGCCAAGGCCGCAATTGAAGAGGCTGTTCACATCGAGCGACTTGAACCCACCTTTGTATTCGAACTGGGTTCCGATCCGGAGCTTGCTCCTGAAGAGCGAGAGCGTCGAGGAAAAGCTCGCCGTCCTGGTTGGGAGCGTCGATCCCTGGAACACGGCCTTGTCATCGGTGACGACCTCGCTCCCGTCGATGATGCCGTCGTGATTCGCATCGGCAAACGAGACCAAGCCCGGCCACCAAATTCCGTACAGCGGGTAGCCGACCGCCTGCTGATAGCCGAATCCTGCCGGGGCGGGAACTTCCTGTTCGCAGCTGCCATCGGCCGCCGTAATCGCGCAGCCCAGTTTGACCAGGCGGTTCCTGTTGCCCGAAACTTCGATACCAACTTCCCACTGGAGACTACGACCGTCGATGACGCGAGCCAGGATCGATCCCTCGAAGCCTTTGTTCGAGACGATGCCCAGGTTCTCGAGGCGGCTCGTAACCGCACCGATCGAGCCGGCGAGCGGCCGCTGCACCAGCGCGTCCGTGGTCCGCTTGTCGTATACGGTCGCCTCGAACGTGACCCGGTTGGAGAACAGGCTGAGGTCGAACCCACCCTCGATCTCACGGGACCGTTCCGGCTTGAGGTCCACGTTGCCGATGCCACCGAGCGTGACGCCCGGCGCCGTGCCGTTGAACAGCGCGACCGTGACGCCGTTGAAGAACGGCACCGCGTCGACCGGGCCCGGCTGGAGCCCGCTCTGCCCATACGCACCACGAAGGCGGAATTGCCCGAGGATACCCGATGCAGTCGCCTCTCGCAGCGTCCACGCCGCGGACAACTTTGGATAGTATGCGGTCCGCGCCGAACGGCCGAAGGCGGCGTTCTGGTCGACCCGGAGCGCGCCGGTAATGAACAGCTTGTCGTCGAGGCTGAGCAGCTGCTCGATGTACGATCCGAGGGTGACCGACTTGGTCGTCGACTCGAGCGAGCCCTTGATGGCGGCGCCGCTGTACGTCTCCGCCCCTAGTGGGAGATCCTGACCGGTGTTGAGCGCGGCCTGAACATTGTCCTTGTTGTACTGAGTACCGATCGAGGTCTTCGAGCCGATCCGCGAAGTCAGCTTGAATGTGGCCGTCGCACCCATGTCCGCGGAGTACTTGTAGGTGGTATAGCGGTTCGACACCCGGTAGCCCTGAGAGGTGCCGCAGATCGGGCAGGCCTCACCGTTCTGCTCGAGCTCGGAATCTTCGAACCCGATGTAGTCGAGACCGATGGTGGCCCGCGCCGTCAGCCATCCGGCCGGTCGATAGTTTGCCGTGGCGCTGTTGATGAAATGGTTGCTCTTCCGGTTCTCGACGAGCGAAACGGCGTACCCGGGCCGCACCGCGAATCCATACGGCGTGGCCAGCGATGGATCGGCGCTCGCCTGCAGCGACGCGGCCATCAGACTCCGGCCGTTGTCACCGATCTGGGGAATCAAGAGATCGGTGTTCGAGTAGCCGACGCTGAAGGCGAGATCGGCCTTGCTTCCGAGCGAGGCATTCACGTTGCCCCGGAGGTTGACCTTCCGCTGGTGGTTGGGGTCGGTCTGAGCGTCAGGCAACGTGGTCACGCCGAGGGACTGCTTCCGGAATGCGGCTTCAGAGGTGGGCAGTTTGAGCAGGCCACCCTGATCCTCGAACTCCGCCGCGGCAAAGTAGCGAACGGCTTCGGTGCCGCCACCCACTTGCAGCCCATACTGCTGTCGGAGCGCGTCCTTGAACGGCGTGAAGTCGGGCTCGCGGAGGAGATTTCGCGTGTAGAGCTTGTCGATAGCGCACCGCCCGGCGGCGAGGTCGCCGAGGAGACATTGCGCATCGGACCCGACCGCCTTCGCAAAGTAGATCGGCTTGTAGTCGCTCGGGTCGTGGAACAACCCGTGCTCGGTGTACACCGTCCACTTATTCGGACCGGATTTGCCCCGTTTGGTCGTGATTCGAATGACGCCGTTCGCGGCCTGAGTTCCGTAGAGGGTCGCCGCCGAGGGTCCCTTGATGACCTCGATCGATTCGATTTCTTCGGGGTTGATGTCGTCGAAGAAGGACGGCGCGAATCCGCCGTTGTCGAGCCGGAACTGGGGACCGCGCTCACTCACCCGAATCCCGTCGACATAGAGCAGAGGGTCGTTCGATAAAGACACGCTGCTCGCGCCCCGGATCCGGACCCGCGAGCTCCCGCCGATGACGCCGTCGTTCTGGAGGACCGTCACGCCGGCCACGCGACCGTTGAGCACGTCGGTCAGATTGCTGACCGGCGCCGCCTCGACCAGCTTGGCAGCCTCCACTCGTCCCACCGAGTGTCCAAGCTCTCGGCTGAGCTGTTCGCCGGTAGCCGTGGTAACAATCTCTTCGAGCGAGAACGGAACCTGGGACAGGGCCCAGTCGACGGTCGCCGCGTCTGCCGCGACCGTGACGTTCTTCTGTTGCGACCCGTAGCCGACCATCACCACTCGTAGCGTGTAAACCCCAGGGCTCACGCCCCGAATCGTGTAGGTCCCCGCCGAGCTGGAGATCCCGACGTAGTTGGTTCCGGCCGCCTGAACGCGGGCGCCGACCAGCACCTGCCCGCTCGACTGGTCGGTCACCTTTCCGGTGATCGAGCCGGTCTGGGCTGCGAGGTGGCCGATCGCCCCGACGCACAGGCCTAACGTTACAAGTGGGGACACGACCCACCGTCCGCTGGATATGAAGCGCATGAACACCCTCTGAAATGGATGGACGCAGAACCTGCCGAACATACGGCCACTACGTGAAAACGTTGGCTGCAGTGCCGCGGCAGCGAGAATCGGCCACTGAGCGCGTTGATCAGGGGCACGTCCCGCGCTGATGGCAAAGAGTGAGCCGTCGAGCCCTCGGCCACTGGTATAACGGTTCGTGGCAGAAATCGGCCTATTCAACCCAGGACGTCATCGGTCCGAGAAGGGCGTCGCAGGGATGGGGGTAACCGCTGGGATCGATCGTCTATGCATTATGCAGCCAACTCCATTCACGCTCGATGTTCTCGTCGTTCTCGTCCGCGGGATTCGACGCGGCGGATTGGGGACGAGTCTGCACCGGTGAAACGGTGAGATCCTCCCCGGAGAAAAACGGGGAGGGAACCGACGAGACTGCGGCCCTTCCCCGACCCCGGCTGAAGGGCCGCTTCGCTATCCGCTCTTGTTGCTGAGGAAACCATGCTCGACTCGAACCCGACCGGAGCGCAATTGCTCTGCGAGGCCCTGCTCGCCGCCGGTGTCCGCGTGATCTTCGGAATTCCCGGGGGCGCGATCATGCCGTTCTATCACGCTTTACCCGAGTTTCCCGAGCTTCGCCATGTCCTCTGCCGGCACGAACAGGGCGCCGGTCACGCCG
>JBDTOH010000435.1:0-5139 GCA_039933355.1 Gemmatimonadota bacterium
GCCCCAGTGCTCGCCGCGGCCCGGGCCGCGGCGGGCGTTCGTCAAATTCTCGTGCATACCGGCCAGCACTACGATCCCGCCATGAGCGGCGCCTTCTTCGAAGACCTCGATCTTCCGATGCCGGATGAGAACCTCGGTGTGGGGAGTGGGAGCCATGCGGAGCAAACCGCGCGGATCATGATAGGGTTCGAGCCGGTCGTGGACAAACATTGTCCGGACTGGGTCGTCGTGTACGGCGACGTCAACTCGACGGTGGCCTGCGCGCTCGTCGCGGCCAAGAAGGGGATTCGGATCGCCCACGTCGAGGCCGGCCTCCGCAGCAATGATTGGACGATGCCGGAGGAGATCAACCGGGTCCTCACGGACCGCCTCGCGGACCGGTTGCTGACGCCGAGCCGCGATGCGGCGCAGAATCTCGTGCGGGAGGGGATCGCCGAGGAGCGGATCGTGTTCGTGGGCAACGTTATGGTCGATACACTGCTGCGTCTCGTGAGCCGGGCCCAAGGGCTCCAGATGCCGGCTGCGCTGGGCCTGGCGGCGGGAGGTTATGCAGTTGTTACGTTGCACCGTCCTTCGAACGTCGATTCACCCGAGACGCTCCGAGAGCTGATGGGCGCGCTCGATGATCTGGCCGAGCGGATTCCGGTCTGCTTCGCGGTGCACCCCCGAACCCGGCAGCGGATGGCCGACTTCGGGTTGACCCCGGGGAACCCGGCAGTGCGGCTCCTCGAGCCGTTAGGCTATCTCGAGACCATCGGGCTGGTGTCGACTGCGGCGCTCGTGCTGACCGATTCGGGCGGGCTCCAGGAGGAGACCACCGTGCTCGGAATCCCGTGTCTCACCGCCCGGCCCAACACGGAGCGCCCGATCACGATCTCCGAAGGCACCAATCGCCTGGTGGCCTCGACTCGGGCGGCGGTCGGCGAGGCCGTGGCAGCGATCATGGACCATCGGTCCAATGGGAAGTTCCGGGCGAACCGGCCCGACGGGTGGGATGGGAAGGCGGGGGAGCGGGTGGTGAGCGCGCTCGGGCTTGGGGACTGACCGGGTGTCAGGGTTAGGAGGCGGTTCTTAGCGCGGCGCCATGTTAGGTGGATACCCCATCCCGCGACGAGCGCGGACCCGGTCCTGTCCTCGAGCCCGATTCCCGACTCCCGTCCCAAGCCCTAGCCTGCTGCCCCCGGTCCGTCTAGAATTCTCCCCGCATGACGCAAGGCGATTGGCATTGGGCCGGTCGCCTCTACTAAAAGCCCCTGACTGCAAGGGTTCCTGGGCCGAATCCCGCAACCTCGATGGGAGGTGCGGTGGTGCGGCAGGAACCCGACGGCGGTGGGGGCGGAAATTGGTGAGGATGTGACCAACCCGAGTTCGCGGTCGGGCCGCTCGGCTGCCCCGACCCCTATTGCCACCCTGCCGTACACGGCGCCCCACGCGGCGCTCCTGATCGACTTCGACAACGTCACCTTGGGAATCCGGTCGGATCTCACCAAGGAGCTCAAGACCCTCCTCAACAGCGACATCATCAGAGGCAAAGTCACGGTGCAGCGCGCCTACGCCGATTGGCGGCGCTATACCCAGTACGTGATGCCTTTGACCGAGCGGTCCATCGACCTCATCTACGCGACGGCGGTCGGCTCGACCAAGAAGAACGCCACCGACATCCGGCTCGCGATCGATGCGATGGAGTTGGTGTTCACGCGACCCGAGATCGGGACGTTCATTCTGCTCTCCGGGGACAGCGACTTCTCCTCGCTCGTGATGAAGCTCAAGGAATACGGCAAGCTGGTCATCGGTGTGGGCATCCGGGAATCGGCGAGCGACCTGCTGATCCAGAATTGCGACGAGTACTACTCGTACAGCGAGCTGGCCGGACTCAGCAAGGAGACCGAGAGCTCGTCGGCCGAGCGTGATCCGTGGGAGCTGGTGAAGGAAGCGGTGGCCCAGATGTCCCGGAACGGCGACGTTATGCGGTCGGACCGGCTCAAGCAGGTGATGCAGCAGCTCGACTCGAACTTCGACGAGCGAAACGCGGGGTTCAACCGGTTCAGCAAGTTCGTCACCGAGGCGGGCACCAAGGGTTTGATCCGGCTCACCAAGCTCGAGAACGGTCAGTTCGAAGTTGGTCCGGTGGATTCGACCGCGGTCGCCGACGAGCCGGCGGCGCGCGAACGAGAGGACGTGCGCCGGGATCGGAGCCGTCGAGGGGGCCGGGGCCGAGGCCGAGAGCGGGATCGTTCGGAACGGCCGGAACGGGCCGAACGGGCTGAGCGCCCGGACCGGGCGGCGCGGCCGGAACGCGCCGAGGCGAAGGCCCAGCCGGAAGCTCCGCCGGCCGCGCCGAGGCTCACGCTCGCTGCGGCGTTCCAACTCATGACGAGGGCGTTAGGCGAGCTCGGGAGCAACGTGGCCGACGAGCCGCTCCGCTCGCGCATGGCGGCTCTGTACGGGCGGGAGGATCCGCTCCTCGAGCCGGGCCGGTTCAGCCGACTGCTCCGCCAGGCGAACGACGCGGAGATCGCGGACGTCCGCAAGGTCGGGGACGATTCCTACGAGGTCTCGGCTCGCGCCGGGTCGAAGTCCGGAGGAAGCCATCGCCACGCTCCACGGGAGACCCGGCCCGCCGAACCGGTCGGATCGGGGTCCAGTCAGGTCGGCACAACCGCTGAGCAGCCGGTGGCGGCCGCGCCCGAGAACGGCCAGGCCCGAAGCTCCGCCGCGTTGCGGTACCGCCGGGGGTCAAGGTCTACGCTTCGCTTGAGTGAGGTGCCGCTGGTCGGGATGGTTCGCATTGACGCGGAGCCGACGCCTGAAGAGGCTGTGGAAGTTCCGCAGAAGCCGGCGAAGAAAGAGCCGAGACGTCCCCGAGCACCCAAGCCGACCGCCAAGACGCCCGGTCCGGCGAAAGCCGAAGCGGATGCCGCCGCCTCTCCAGCGGCGGCACCCAAACGGCGCGCCAAGTCGCGGGGTAAGGCGAGCTGAAAGGCCCGCTGTCCCGCGCGTTCTTCGCGCGCCCCGCCGATGTGGTAGCCCGGGATCTGTTAGGCAAGCTCCTGATCTCCGACCTCGGCGGGGCGCGCGTCGTTCTCAGCGTGACCGAGACCGAAGCATATCTGGGCCGCGACGATCCGGCTTCCCACGCGTATCTGGGCCGGCTTCACGACGGCAACCGGCGGCTCTACTCGCCGCCCGGAACGTGGTACGTATACCGGTCGTACGGAATCCACTGGTGTCTGAACGTCGTCACCGCGCCAACCAAGCACGGCGCCGCGGTGCTGTTCCGCGGCGGCGAGATCGTCGAAGGCTTGCCCGCCGTGCGGAGGCGGCGGGGCGACGTCCCGGTCCAGGCGCTCACGAACGGTCCGGGTAAGCTGTGCCAGGCGTTAGGTATCGATCGGGCTCTCGACGGCCTGCCGATGGCACGGTCGCCTGTGGTGGTAACTCGCTCGGGTCCTGTTCCGGAAGCCGAGGTTCGGATCACCCCGCGGATTGGGATCACCAAGGCCGCCGAGTGGCCGCTCCGCTACTGGTGGGTTACCCGAAGAGCAAAAGGCCGGTCCACATGACCGGCCCCTGATCTCGACCAGCGTGGCGCGACGGCGCCTTAGTAGCCGCCGCCTTTGATGCCCTCGCGAGCGTTACCGAGGCTGAAGCGCACTCCACCCATCAGCGAGTGGGTCGGTCCACTCAGCAGCTTCCCGGCTGATGGCGAACTCGTAATCTGATACTGGCCGAAGCCAACGACACGACCGAGACGGAACTGAACTCCGCCAACCCCGGTCACGAACCCGCTGGTCGATTTGTCGCTGACGAGATCCCGCGCCAGGTTGGCCTGCACCTGTGAGGTGAAGACGCCGCCGGGCTCGCCGCCAATCGCTTGGAGAATCCCGAAGCCGAGCCCGAAATACGGCTGGGTTCGGCCCCGATGAGGATAGATCGTGAGAATCGCCGAGTATTTGCGGATCCGGTCGAAGGTCACTTCGCGGACGCCCGTCGTGGTGGTCGCGTCCGTATAGCCGGTCTTCTCGTTCGAGCCGAATGCCTCATCGACCTCGATGATCAGGCCGGTTCGCTTGGCGACGACGAGGAGATTGGCACCGAAGGTGGGCTTCCACGATCGAGTTTGGAGCGGGGTCTCGAACCCGAGGACGCCCGCACCGGCGCCGATGTACCACTTGAATGAATCGTCCCACTGCTGAGCGGACGCGATCGCGGTGCTCATCCCGAGGGCGAGCGTCGTTAGCAGTGCGGTACGAGTAGCCAAACGCATCACGGCCTCCAACCAAGAGGGCGGGTCCAACTAAGGGAGTCGAATGCAAGCCCCAGGTTCGGGGTGCAGCGGCCTTCCATGGCAAGCCCCGTGCTCAACGCCGGAAAGTGCATTCCCGCCAAAGATTTCTCGCATCTCCAGCCGGATCATGGCGCATTAGTTTGTAGTTAAGCCATTTTATAGCAATGGCTTATGTGCCGCATGCAGACTCGAGATGGCCCGGCAAGAAAGTTGACGGGGCAACCGCCGAATTCACTCCCAATTCGCCAGGCGAGGGGTTTTGCTGGCTTCCTGAAAAACGCGAGACCCGATGCAACCCGGATTGTCGGCCTTGGGTTGCCGACCATCCGCCGCACCGGGTCAAGGGGGCATTTCCGGCCTCGGCCAATCAAATCAGTCCGAGCCGCTTCCCCACTTTGGCGAATGCCCGGAGCGCTTCGTCGAGGTCATCGCGGCTGTGGCCTCCGGAGATCTGGCAGCGAACTCGGGCGGTTCCCTGTGGAACCACCGGATATCCAAACCCCGTGACAAAGACTCCCTCGTCCAGCAGCAGCTCGCTCATCCGGATCGCGGCGGCGGTTTCGCCGAGAATGACCGGGATAATCGGGGTTCCACCTGGAAGCGGTTTGAACCCGAGCTCATTGAGCTGGCTGCGGAAGTACGCGGTGTTGTCCTGCAACTTGGTCACGCGCTCCGGATGGACCTCGAGGTAACGGATCGCGGCGAGCCCCGCGCCCGCCACCGAGGCGGGCAGAGCATTGGTGAAGAGCTGGGGGCGAGCCCGCTGGATCAGATAGTCGCAGACTTCCGGAGACCCGGCGACGAATCCGCCGGCCCCGCCGCTCAGGGCCTTCCCTAACGTTGTCGTGATG
>JBDTOH010000436.1:0-5131 GCA_039933355.1 Gemmatimonadota bacterium
GCTTCTTCTCGATTTCGATCTCGACGGGGAGGCCGTGCGTGTCCCAGCCGGCGATCCGGGTCACTTCGCGCCCCTGCATCGAGCGGAAACGGCAGAACAGATCCTTGATGGTCCGGCTGAATACGTGGTGAATCCCGGGCCGGCCGTTCGCCGTGGGCGGTCCTTCGAAGAACACGAACGGCTTGGCTCCCGCGTGGGCTCGCTGAACCCGGCCGAACAGGTCGTCGCGACGCCACCGCGCCAGCACCTCTTGCTCCAAGGTGTCGGCGCTGCCGGAAGGCCAGGCGGGAAGGGTCGGGCGTGTCGCGGTCATGCGGGCTGGTCGTGCGCTTCCTGATCGGACCGGTGGCCGGGCGTCATCGCGGCCGTGGTCGCTTCGAGCTCACCGCGCTGGCGGTCGAGCAGCGCACGGTACGCGGCCACATAACCGAGAAACTGACGGCGAACCGCCTCGTTGACGTTATGGAGTCGCTGCTCCTCGCCCTTGGCCGCCTCCACCGTCCGCTGGGCGGCCGACTGCGCTTCGTAGAGCACCTTGTCGGCTTGGGCCTGCGCCCGCTGGAGAGTCAGGTCGGCCTCCCGGTCGGCCTGGGTCTGCGCCTCGGCCCGGAGCTGCTGCGCGGCGATCAGGGCCTCATTCATGGCCCGCTCTCGGTCGCGGAAGGTTTTGAGCTGCTCCACCATGCTCTTGAGGCGCTCGTCGAGCTGAACCCGCTCACGGACCATCCGGTCGAGCTCCTGCGCGATCCGCTCCTTGAAGTCCTCGACTTGGGTGGCATCGAATCCGCGGAGCGCGCGCTGGAACTCCTGCGCACGCACGTCGTGGGACGTGAGACTGAACGCATCGCCGCTCATACGCGTCTCTCCCCAAAGAGCAGAGTGCCTAACCGGACCATCGTGGCACCTTCCTCCACGGCCAGGGCATAGTCGCCGGACATTCCCATCGAGAGCTCGGGCAGATGGTGACCCGACCGCTCGAGCCCTTCTCGCAGCGTTCGAAGCCGGCTGAACGCGCCCCGCACCACAGCCTCGTCCTCAGACAGCGCGGCCATTGTCATGAGTCCTCTCAGCTCGAGGCCGGCCATCCCCCGGATCTGGTCGGCCAGGGCCTCAAGGTTCTCGGGCTCTACCCCGCCCTTCTGCGGCTCGCCCGAGCAGTTCACTTCGATCAACACCGGCTGGCTCCGCTCCGTCGGCTGGCGTTTGCCAAGTTCGGTCACCAGCTCGGGACGATCGACGGAATGAATCACCGCAAAGCGACTCACCGCTTGCCGGACCTTGTTCCTCTGGAGCGAGCCGATCAAGTGCCAAGCGACATCGACCGAACCCAACGCGTCCTGCTTCACTACGGCTTCTTGGACCCGATTTTCTCCAACATCCGTGAGGCCCGCCTGAACCGCGGCGCGGACCGCCTCGGGGCCGTGACCCTTGGTCACCGCCACCACGCGCACAGGATGGGTCCATCCGCCTTTGGCCTGGCTCCCGGTGATGACTTGGCGCACCTGTTCGAGCCGGCCGGGAAGACCAGGATATTCCATAACCCCGTAATCTACTGGGACTTACTTACGATTTGTAGGGAGTCGTTTTCGTGCTTCGGCCAGCCCTTGAACAACGGAAGGGTTCGACCAAAGGCGGGCGGCCCGCTCGAGGTGCTTTACCATCGCGAGGAAATCCTGCCGCGCCTCTGCATCCGAGGCTAGCTGCGTAAACGGGACCGCAAGCGTCGCGGCGATTCCCCGCGCCGTGGTCTCGAGCTCACCGTGATCGGCGTCGAGGAGGTGGCCATAACGGTAGACCTCATAGGCCAATTTCTCCGTGGCCTTGAGGTCGACTGCGGCGCGGAACATCTGGCCCAGCTCGCGGTTCATCTGCGTGGAATCGATCGGGCCGGTCTCGGCATTCAACCCCAAGCCCCTCTGCACAATGATCGGATCGAGCCCGTAATACTGACCCGCCGCGGTCAGCCCCCACACGATCGGACGGTGCCCGAAGTTCTGCTGAAGCACCCGGATCTTGAGAAAGTCTTCCGGGTAGAGCGGGCTGTTGGCCTTGAGCGTCGTCCGATACGGCCCGATCGCGATCTCGGCGTCCCTCGGGAGAAGCTGGGGCACCGCGCGGGCGATGTCGTCGTTCGTCATCGTGTGGAGCGGACGCGTCGGAGGCTGTGGGTTTCGTCCCCGCCAGTAGGCCGGCGCTCTGGCCTCGTCGAAGGGCCGCACCGGCCAGGTGCGCATCTGGGCCATGTACCACTCGGTCCGCGCGAGCGCGATGCAGACGACGGCCACGTCGGGTCGGATCCCCTCGACCTCCTGAGCCCACCAGAGCGGGAACGTATCGTTGTCGCCGTAGGTGAACAGGATTCCATAGGGCGGCACGGAGTTGAGGAGGTCGTAGGCGAAATCGCCGGGAAGGCGAGCGTCGGGTCCGTGCCCCCGGTCGGCCTCCTTGAAGTTGAGGATCGGCGGCACCAGCGCGAGGGCGAGCACGCCTAACGCTGCGGCCCGGGCCTTGTCGCTGAGCCGGGCCGCCAGCGCCCGCCCCAGCTGGGTGAGGCCGACCCCGATCCAGAGTGCCCAGATCACGAAACTGATCACGAAGAAGTAGTCTCGTTCCCGAACTTCGTGCTGTTCCTGGTCCGGGTAGAGTTTCCAGGCGAGCGAGTAGCCGGGCTTGAAATTCATGTACGCGACCAAGCCAAGACCGGTGACCAGGAACATCCCGAAGAGGAGCCACCAACTGCTCCGGTCCGCGCGCCGGTGCACGAACAGCCCCTGCAGGCCGAGGAAGCCCGCCACCAGCGTGATCAGGGTGCGGAGCGGAAAGTCGGCGACCGTGGTCGCCCAGCTCTTGGCCCATTGCCAGTCGAAATACTGGAAGTAGTTCGCCAGCTGAAGCCCGATGAGCGTGAGATTCCGTCCCGGATTCTCGGGGCCGTGATACTGGGTCGGATCGTCGAATGGCGTCCGGATCCCGTACTGCTCTCGGCGGACCATCGCGAGCAAGCTGCTCCAGGTCGACGGAGCCGCCTCGTTGAGCATGGGATGCTGGCCGGAGCGGATGTACAGGAACAGGTACGGCGTCACCCCCACGGCGGCGACGAGAAGAGCCACAATCGCAAACGGCAGCGCCCCGGCCGGGACCGCGACGACCAGGGCGCCCACGAAGGCCAGCCCGCCTAACAGGATGAGCGTCGGGCTTCCGAGACCGGCCCCGAGCAGCAGCGCCCAGAGGCCGGCGAACACGGCCGCGTATCCCCACTCGCGGCGGCGCTGGAGCGGATCCGCGGCCGGGTCATGCCGGAGCACGCTCATCAGGAACAGGATCACAGCCGGGCCGGCGAGCAACGCCAAGAGGTGGTTCGCGATCGACACGCCGAGCAGATACGCGATCAGGAGAAGGATCTTGGGCTCTCGATCGGTCCCGCGCGCCGAGCGCCACCTGAGGCAGAGCCAGGAACAGAGCGCGATGATGAAGCCGGCGACGGCGTAGACTTCCGTCTCGTTCGAGTTCTGCCAGTTGGTGAATGTGAACGCCGCGATGATCGCTCCGGCCGCAGCGCCCGCGATCCGCCACACGCGGTTCGCGTCTTCCTCACCGGCGACCGCAACCAGAATCTCGTGAAGCACCAGGAACCAGAACGCGGCGCCCGCCGCCGAGAACGTGGCGCTCATGAGGTTGGTCCGCCACGCGAACTCGCCGACCGGGATCAAATTGCCCCAGACGTGCCCGAGCATTACGAAGAGCGGCGTCCCGGGAGGATGCGGGATGCCGAGGGTCTTCATCGCGCCGATGAACTCACCCGCATCCCAAAACGTCACCGAGGGAGCGAGCGAGAACACATACCCGAGCAGCACCGCGAATCCGACGACGGTGGCGGCCCTGTACGGCGGGCGAGGCTTCATAGCTGTCCTTCGAGAGCGGCGATCATCGCCAAGACATCGCGAGTCACCGCTGGTTCGTGGATCCGAAACAGCCGGGCGCCGCTCTGCCATGCATGGGCACAGACGGCGGCGGTGCCGACATCGCGCTCTTCGACCGGCCGGTCGAGCACCTGCCCGATGAATCTCTTTCTCGACGGTCCGACCAGGATCGGCCGACCAAAGGTTCTGAGCGCCCCGAGGTGGCGGCAGAGCTCGAGGCTCTGGTCCGCCTTCTTCCCAAAGCCGAGGCCGGGATCGACCACGATCTGATCGGCGCTCACGCCCGCCGCGATCGCGCGGTCGATCGCGACGCCAAGCTCCGCGACAACGGTCGCCGTCAGGCCGCGAGGGTAATCGGTGTAGTCGTAGCTCGCCATGTCGGTGACGGCCCCGCGCGAGTGCATCAGGACGAGACCGGCACCCTTTTCGGCCGCCAAGCTGAGCAGATCCGGATCGGCCCGGCCACCCGAGACGTCGTTGACGATCGCGGCGCCTGCGTCGAGCGCAGCCCGGGCCACAGAGGACTTCACCGTATCGATCGAGATGAGGACAGCCGGGAAATCCCGCCGGAGCGCCTCGATGACGGGAATCGTGCGGGCGTGCTCTTCGTCGGCGCTGACCGGCACGGGCCGTCCGGGACGGGTGGATTCGCCTCCTACATCCAGGATCGTCGCGCCGGAAGCAACCAGCTCACCCGCCCGAGCTCTGACCGCCTCGACGTCCGGGTACCGGCCGCCGTCGCTGAACGAGTCCGGCGTGACGTTGAGAATGCCGACGAGCACCGCTCTCGTGACATCCACGCCGCCTGCGGCCGTCCGCCAGCTGGCCGGGTCCTCGCCTGGAAGAGCTCCGCCTAACGCATGCGCCAGCTCGACCAGCGGGGCCGGGAGCTGCCAGGGCCTGGCGACGAAAGCGGCCAGGCGCGCCCGCACTCCGGCGATGACCGCCTTCCCTTCCCCGGTCGCCACCTCCAAGCCGGCGCGCGGCGCTGCACGAACCAGTGCTTGGAGCGATTCGTCCCCGATCTCATCGACCGCGAACGCGAGCGGCTCGAGACCCTCGGCCCCGGTGCGAGACAACGCGCCCTCCCATCCGAGAGATAGGAGGGCGCGTGTCACCACCGGTCCTGGTTGCCCCCTGAGGAGCGTGACGATCACGCGCCCGCAGGCTCAGCCGGCGGGGCCCCCAGAATGCCGCGAACCGGGACCGCT
>JBDTOH010000437.1:0-5129 GCA_039933355.1 Gemmatimonadota bacterium
CGAAGAGCGTGTCGCCATGTCCGCAACCGCCGCACAACCCGGCGCCCAGGATAGCGCCGCTCGTCGCGCCGAGGGCCAGTCCGATGAGAGCGCGGTGGGAAGCACGACCTGAGGGCCGCCCTTCGCCGGCACAACAACCATGGTGTCGCCGGCCGAGCGGACCACAGTCGCGACGAACCGCCGCCGTGTGAGCTGATAGTAGATCACGGGCGCGCGCACACCTGTGTCGGCCAGCCACACCCGGACGCGGGCGCCGGCTGCAATCGGCGATCTCGCCTGCGCCGCGACGGGGCCGTCGCGGCCATGAGCACGCTCAGCACCAGGCAGCCGACTCGGCTGTGCATCGTTCCTCCGACGGCGGTGGTTAGTACCTAACCGTACGCGTTCGGAAAACCCCGTTTCGTCCTCGCCGTCAGTTCGCCCAGCGCCCCGGTGCCGGTCTCCAGTCCAGCTCGTAGTACCTCCAGAGGCATCCGGCCCCGAGCGCCGTAAGCACATGCCACACCGCGTGACCCTGCACCACACCGAAGGGAGCGCAGATCACTCGCGTCAGGTCGAGCGTCCAGATGAGGAACCCAGCAGCGACGAGCCCGACCGCTCCGAGAAGGTATCCGGCGGCGGCGGTCGCCGGACGGAGCCGCCGCGCCCGGAGCTCGAGCCCGATCGCCAGCGCGATGAGCAGCGCGAAGAGATACCGCCGAAAGACCGGAGCGGTCAGCAGAACCGCGACAAGGATTGCGTTGAGCGCGAGATATGCGACTGCGACAATGCCGGGCCGGATGGGTCTGAGCCTGGAAGCGGCGTGTAACACTGCGAACGTCCCGAGCAGGTACATCCCTGAGACATCGAACACCTGGCCGACGAAGGTGATCGACGCGTGATAGAACGCGCTGCCGAGACCGATGAGGAAGAGAGCGCCGGCGTAGAGAAGCGAATAGACGGCCGGAGGTGAGACGGCTTCGCCGCGCCGAAATGACCTTCCGAGAACCAGAAACGCGATCGGCAGGAAGGCGAACGAGGAGAGGGTGTTCGACGGCTGTCGAATACCCGACGGCCGCACGGCCTCGCAAAAACACGCCGAGGGAATGCAGGTGGCCGGACGCGAGCCGTCCCACACCTGCCCTCCGAGCCATCGCCACGCGATCAGGGCGGGAATCACGGCCAATGCCAGCGCGAGGGCCCACGCGGCCGCCCCGGGCGGCCTGAGCGTTAGGCGTCCGGCGGAACCGGCTGGTGCGGAGGGTCGCGCAATTGACTCTGGCATGGGTCGTACGGACGGTAACGCAGACCGCCCCCGGATGTCGAGTCCGGGGGCGGTCTGGTCCATCGTCCGGCGCCTTACACGGCGGAACGCCGGATCGTCACCCGCATTCCGAGTAGCCGCAGACGTGGCACTTGGCGCAGCCTTCCGCGTACTCGAGCTGGGACCCGCAATCCGGGCACGAGCCCGTCAGCGTCTCCTGCATTCCTCCGAACATCATCTGCTCGTTGCCGCGGATCACCATCTGGGCGACCGGCTCGTCGACGCTCGACTGGCCGGTGGCCAAATTCGGGATAAGCTCCTGTTGAATCCCCTGCTTGTCCTGCATGTACTTCTCGAGCGCGATCCCGACCGCATCAGGCACCGACATGACCTTGTTCGGTCCGAGCCCGATCGACCGATCGGAGGAGATGCCGCGAAGCTGCCGGTACACGGCCTGCAGCGGAATCCCGGAGCGGAGCGCGAGCGAAACGAGGCGTCCGATGGCTTCCACGTCGGCCATGAGCGCGCCGCCGGCCTTGCCGAGGCTCATGAACACTTCGAACGGCTGACCTTTGTCGTCCTCGGTGATCGTGACATAGAGCGTTCCGAGCGGCGTCTCGAGCCGCCGGACCGAACCCTTGAGCAGCTCGGGACGCGAGCGCTTCTGGCGGCGCTGCAGGTTTTCCGACTCGAGCTCGTGGACGAGCTTCCTGAGCCGCTCGTTCTCGGAGCGAGTCTCAGCGAGCTCGCCATGGAGATCGGCGCTCACGACCCGCGGCGGCTCAGTGGACACGGCGAGTAGGTTGACGAGCGTGGCCGCAGGCTGTTCCGCCGTGACGATCATCGACATCGCCGCGAGGTCGTTGCGCGCTTCTGCCTTGCCGGAGCGGGTCGCATCCTCCTGAACTTTCTTAGCGGTCGAACCGGACGAGAGCACCTGCATGTCGCGGCTGCCGTCGCGGTAGACAGTCACGCCCTTGCACCCGAGCTCGTAGGCCAGGCGATAGATCTTCTCGACATCCTCTTCGCGCGCCGAGTGCGCGAAGTTGACGGTCTTGGAGATGGCGCTGTCGTTGTAATCCTGGAACGCGCCCTGCATCCGGACGTGCCACTCCGGCGCGATGTTGTTGGCCATCGCGAAGACGCGGCGCCATTTGGCCGGGATCTCGGGATGGTCGAGGTTGCCGCTCTCCGCGACCCGCCTCATCAGATCGTCCGAGTGCCACCCCTCGCGCTTGGCGATCTCGAGGAAGTCCTCGTTCACGTCCGGCATGAGGACACCGGCCTGATTGCGCATGAAGGCCACCGCGAAGAGCGGCTCGATGCCCGAGCTGCAGCCCGCGATGATGGAGATCGTCCCGGTCGGGGCCACAGTGGTGACGTTGCAGTTGCGGAGCCGCCGCATCGCACGAACCCGGTTGCCGCTCTTGTCGCGGGCAGCAGTCGCGTCCGGACCCCAGATGCTCCTTTCCCATTCTGCGAACGGTCCGCGGATGCCGGCCAGGCGCTCCGACTCGACTTTTGCTTCGTGATCGACGAACCGCTGGATCTTCCGTCCGAGCTCGACCGCCTCTTCTGAGTCGTACGCAATGCCGAGGCGCACGAACACATCCGCCAGACCCATGACGCCGAGCCCGATGCGCCGAATCCGCTGCGCAAGGTCGGTGATGGCCGGAAGCGGATAGTTGTTGGCGTCGATGACGTTCTCGAGGAAGTGCGTGGTCAAGTGCGTCACGCGGCGGAGCTGGGCCCAGTCGAGGTCGCCGTCCTTGACGAAGACGCCAAGGTTGATCGACCCCAGATTGCAGACGTCGTACGCGAGGAGCGGCTGCTCGCCGCAGGGATTGGTCGCCTCGTACTCGCCGAGATGCGGGACCGGGTTGTAGTAGTTGGCGCGATCGATGAAGAAGACGCCCGGCTCACCGGTCTTCCAGGCACCGTGAATGATGCGCTGCCAGATCTCGCGGGCGTTCTGCCGGCCGGCCACCTTGCCGGTATTCGGATGGAGGAGGTTGTAGTCCTCGTCCTTCTCGACCGCGCGCATGAACGCGTCGGTGACCGCGACCGAGATATTGAAGTTGGTGATCTTGGTCGTGTCGTCTTTGCAGCTGATGAAATCGAGGATGTCCGGGTGATCGACGCGCAGGATGCCCATGTTGGCGCCGCGACGAGTGCCGCCTTGCTTGACGACGTCGGTCGAGGCATCGAACAAGCTCATGAACGAAACCGGCCCGGACGCGACACCCATCGTCGAACGGACGATGTCGTTCTTGGGGCGCAGACGCGAAAAGCTGAAGCCGGTTCCGCCGCCCGACTGATGGACGAGCGCCATCGCCGTGAGCGTGTCATAGATGCCGCTGTGGCCGTTCGACAGCGCGTCCTCGACCGGCAGCACAAAGCACGCCGAGAGCTGGCCGAGCGGCCGGCCGGCATTCATCAGCGTGGGCGAGTTCGGCATGAACTGCCGGTCCGCCATCAACGCATAGAAGGCTTCCGTGAGCGCGTCGACCGCGCCGCCCGATGCTCCATACGAGCGATCGGCTGTCGCGACTGTCGATGCCACGCGCCAGAACAGGTCTTCCGCAGTTTCGACCGGCTTACCGGTTTCGTCGCGAACCAGATAGCGCTTCTCCAGCACCGTCAGCGCATTTGGCGACAACTGTAGGGGACCCCGTGGCGTGGCAGAACCCATGGAGGAAACCTCGTGATCTTTAGCTGGTAAATTAAACAGAGGTACGGAAGCCCGCATTCATCAACAGCGAGGTGGGGCAAAGTAGGTGTAACGAGCGGATCACACAATACGGTCCAAACTCAAGCAACGACGGGGCTAAGGAGTGTTCACATCACAAATGTTGTCGGGCCTGCCTTTGTCACTTATTGGATCACGAACCCGCTCTGACGCCGAAGGGTCCTATTGGCCCCGTCCACCATCACAAGCTCGACTTCATACCGGCCCGATTTCAGCTTCGCCAATCCGATCGGCAGCCGGATCCGCATGAGCTCCGGAACCGACGTCGGAGCGAGCGCCGCCAGATTCCACTTCTCGGCACCATCGAGCGGCTTCCACTTGGCCGGCGCGGAACCTGACTCCGCGGTCACCGGGCGGACGAACGCCCGTACTCTGACGCTGTCGACAGGCGTGAGCCCGCGAACCTCGAGGTAAAGCTGCGCGGAGCTGTTGCGGGTAAACAGCGCGACCGGTGACACGGTGAGAACGTCACCGGACGGAACCCGCCAGCTCACGCCGCCGGCGTCTCCGCTCACGACCAGATCGGAAGTCGCCAGCCCGCGCTGGTGCGACTCGACCGTCACCGTCTGATCCTCGGCGAGCATCCCTTCCCCGTTCGAACCCTCGAGCGCCAAGCTCAGCCGGTACACTCCGGGATCGAGAGGAAGCCCGATTCGTCCGTGAAGCCGCATGTCCTGCTGCGGCAACGTGGGAACGACAGTGGCGGCGACGGTGTCAACGACGAACGCGAGCCGGCCGACCGAATCCCAGGCGACCAGACGGAGCCGCGTCGAAAACTCGAAGCCGGTGAGACGGCGGACAACCGCTTGGTCCGCGACCGGGTAGACGAACAGGACCTGAATCGCGGGACCGCGAGCGTCCTGTCCGACGGCGAGCACTCGCACATCGGCGGTGAGGTCGCGCCGGAAGCGAAGCTCGAAGTCGTCGGTGCCGAGGAGGATCCGGCGCCCGGTGTCGGACGCGGCGCGATCGCGGCGCTCGAAGGCCGCAAGTTGATCGGCGCGGCTCACGCTGACCTGAAATCCCGGACCGAGCGACGCGCGCGATCGGAGCAGCTGCTCGAGCTCGGCGCGCCGGAGCTTAGGCTCGTCGTCGGACGCGCCGCCCCGGCCGGCCGGCTCGTCCCGGACCAGATCG
>JBDTOH010000438.1:0-5118 GCA_039933355.1 Gemmatimonadota bacterium
TCTGGTTCACCCGCGACGCCGGCGGCCGCACCACCATGCATTTCGGATTGGGCCGGCTTCGGGACATGCCCTTCGTCCGCCGTCGGTAGTATCGGCCTGGAGGAACCGTTCGGAACGATCACATCCGGTAACGCCGTACAAGCGGTTCGTTCAGGGCGATGCCCAGCCCGGGCCGGCTCGGCACCTGAATCGCGCCGTTCACGAAGTGCTCGGAGGGCACCACCAACTCGTGCCGCCAGGGTGACTCGCCCCACTGGAACTCCAGGAGCTGAAAGTTCTCGATAACCGCACTGACCTGAACGCTCGCCGCTGTGGATACCGGGCCACTCGGATTGTGCGGTGCCACGCGAACACCTTCGTTTTTGGCGGCTGCGGCGATATGGGTCAGTTCCAACAGACCCCCACAGTGTTTGACGTCGGGCATGATCACATTCACCGTGCGGTCGCGGATCAATGACGCAAACCCCGCGACGCCATAGAGAATCTCGCCACCCGCCATGTCCTGCGTGATGCGGCGACGAATTTCGCGAGTCTCTTGGGTCCGTTCCGGGGCGACCGGTTCCTCGTACCACGTAAGATTCTGCGGCTCGAGTCGTCGGGCCACACGTTCGGCGAGGTCGACGTCGAAGAAACTGTGGCAATCGACCATCAGCTGCGCGTCCGGCCCGATCGCCTCGCGCATCGCGACCATACAGGCGATGCCGTTCTCCACGGCGGCATCGATGGCAGACTGGGGCGATCCCGATGGCGGGAATCCATCGAACGGCGCACCCTTGACCGCACGAAAGCCGTCGCGCAGCGCGGCTCGCGCTGAGGCCGCAAACCCGTCTGGCGTACGAGTGGTGGTGGCGCGATTCACATTGGCATACACCGGCAGGGCGTCGCGCAACTTGCCCCCAAACAGGGCGTACGTCGGCACGTCGAGCGCCTTCCCCGTGAGATCCCAGAGCGCTTGCTCCAACGCGCTGAACGCGGTCGCGGTGACCAATCCCCCGCGCGCGACCCGCGATGCCGCCTGTTCGCGAAACGCGCCGATTGCCAGCGGCGACCTGCCCTTCACCAGCACGAAGAGATCCGCGATCTCAGACGCCATGCGCGACGCCTGCTCCCTCGTGGTATTGGCGTAGCCGAAGGCATCAGAGGCTTCGCCGAGTCCGACCAGCCCCGCGTCGGTCTGCAGTCGAACGATCAGCCAGACGGTGCGTGACGTAACCCGCACCGGCAACAGTTCAACGGCGGTCACGCGCAGGCGAGGTGCCGCTTCCAGCCTGCCGGGGGCAAGCAGCACCGTGCCGAGAGCAGTGCCGAGGCTCGACGCGAAGAACCCGCGACGACTGATCCGTTGACCAACGAACATCGAGGGCTAGTACCTCAATCCGGCGATAGGGTGGATCCTGATTGTCTCTCCCCGCCGAAGGCAGAAGCGGGCAGGAGGGGCGCGGTCGCGACGGTGGTTTCTTTCATCGTCGGCTCGCTATTTCCCGTAGAGCGTGCGGAGACCACGGACCACCGAGGTGCCCATCACGTCGGTGTGCCCCATCCCCGGATGATACTCGATCGTCATCTTGAGCCCCGGATACTTCCGGGTCGCCAGGACGCCGGCGAAGTGCGACATCCCGCTGACGATCTCTCCCATTCCTTCGAGCTGCGGGTCCGACGCTTCGAGAATGCCGGCCGCGAGATAGATCCCCACCGGCAGGTCCTTGTGGCTGCTCGCGTAACTTGCTTCCTGTCGGAAGATCTCGCCCCGGCCATAGGCCATCGCTGGGCTCGAGATGAGATACTTCTTGAACGGCGAGTTCGGCTGGAAGATGGCCCAGGACGTGAAGAAGCCGCCGGCGGACAGGCCGAAGAGGCCGAGCTGGGCGGTGTCGATCGGGAACTTGGCGGCGAGTTCTGGGATCATCTCGGACGCGATCGCCGTGAGGAACTTCCCGGCCCCGCCGCTGCAGCGCCCTTCCTCCGACTTGAACATCCGGCAGTAGTTTTCCACGGCCTGGCCGAACGGATCCTTCCGATCCCATCCCGGGGGTGAGAACTCGTAGATCCGTCGCTTGGTGTGCTCCCCCTCGCCTTCGTCGAGCGCGGTGCCGACGCTGATGATGAACAGCGGAGTGATCGCGCCGGCCAGGCTCCTCGCGGCCTCGTTGACGCCCGGGAAGACGAAGTCCCCGTCGGTGACGAACAGAGCCGGATACTTCTTCCCGTCCCCCGCCTTGTAGCCCGACGGCATTCCGACGTTGAGGGAAAAACGAACTCCCATCGACGGCGACTGGAACGTGAACGACTCGACGTCGCGGGTCGGGACCGGACGGGACGTGAGCTGCTGGCCGTCCGCGCGGATCGCGGAAAAGGTCAAGAGGAATGCCGTCGTGACGGCCGATGCTTTCATTGGGATGGCTTGCCGGGTTAGAGGGTCTCGATCGCTTACTGGAATCTAACCCTCTCGGGGCATGTCCAAGCGCTTGTTAGGTGGCGATGTGTTCGATTCCAGCTGATCTCGCCCGGAAACAATGGACACGGGGTAGCCGCGGCACGGAGCTCCTCTTACCGAGGCGTAGCCGTCCCTCGCCAACCTGGACCGCGGACGATGCGGCCCGGCTTGGCGCCGGTATGCCGTCCCTCATGCACCACCTCGACCCCATTCACGAACACATACGACACGCCGGTCGACAGCTGGTGCGGTCGTTCGTAGGTGCTGTGCTCTTGGATGGTGGCCGGATCGAACACCACCACGTCCGCGTACATCCCTTCCCGGAGAAGGCCGCGGTCACGGATGTGCAGTCGTTCCGCGACGGCCCCGCTCATCTTGCGGACGGCCGCTTCGAGCGGGAGGACGCCCTCGTCACGGACGTACTTGCCGAGGATCCTGGTGTAGGTGCCATAGGAGCGCGGATGCGCTAAGCCTCGGGCGCTGTCGGGATCCATCCCGGCCGCGTCGGTACCGATGACAATCCAGGGCTGCTGGAGAATCAGCTTCACGTTGTCTTCGCTCATCAGAAAGTACATCGTGCCGATGTTGCCTTTCTCGGCGAGCAGCAGATCCATGACCGTGTCGAGCCAATCCTTCTTGGTGGCGGCCATCACCGCCTCGAGCCGCTGTCCCGACCATTGCTGGTTTGCCGCGCTGCGCATTCCCGCAAGCAGCACACCCTGCGGAGTTGCCTGCTCACAGATGCTCTCCCAGTAGCTGGTGGGATTGGTAACCTCGGCACGGATCCGTTTGCGCGCCGCGGAGTCGGCGAGGTTCTGCTGCAGCTTCCCATCCGCCGAAGCAAACGGCGGCAGGCAGGCGGCCAGTCCGGTGCCGCCGGCCGTATAGGGGTACATGGTCGCCTGGACGTCGAGCCCGGCTTTCCGTGCCGAATCGATCTTCGCGATCATCGCCGGCATCTTACTCCAGTTCCGGGTGCCGGCCGCCTTCAGATGGTAGATCTCGACCGCGACGCCGGCCTCGCGACCGATGCGCAGCGCCTCATCCATGCCGGCAAGCACGCTATCGGCCTCGGAGCGCATGTGCGTGATGTAGAGGCCGCCGTATGGCGCCATCGCCTTGGCGACTTCGATCAGCTCCTCGGTGCCCGCGAAGTTCCCGGGCGGATAGATGAGCGCGGAGCCGAGGCCGAATGCTCCGTCTTCCATGGCATGGCGGAGCGCGGTCCGCATCGAGTCGAGTGCGGCGCCGCCCGCAGCGCCCATCTTGAGACCCATCCCGTACTGACGGAGCGTACTGGCACCGACAAAGGCGCCCACGTTAGGCGAGACCCCGTGGGCTTCCATGGCCCGAAGCCAGGCATCGAAACCCCGATCGCCCTGGAATCGGCGCGCCGACGCGACTGCCGCCGGTCCCGACGCTGCCAGGTCCGCGAGCGTGAGATTGCTGATCGGAGCCGAGGTGTAGCCCTCGCCCATGATCTCGGTGGTGACACCTTGCGTGAGCTTACTGACAGAGCGCCCGTCGCCGGTGAGGTATGGCCCCCCAGCTTGGATGTCGATGAAGCCGGGCGCGACCACGCTGCCGGTCGCGTCGATGCGGCGCCGAGCCGGAGCGCGGCCCAGCATGCCGCGCGGTACGACGCGCACCACCCGGTCGCCGCGAATCGCGACGTCGCCGTAAAACCAGGGGTTGCCGGCGCCGTCCACCACCTTGCCGTTCACGATGACGAGATCGTAGGTCGAGTCGGCAGGCATCGAGCGGCCCTGCGCGGCTACAGCGGGCTCCAGTACACTGCGGCTCGCGCCGATGCCGGCCAGCGCGGTCACTAACACGATGCTGCCCGGCAGGAACCGCCGGCCTCGGGAAGTTACGTCGGCCATGCTAGCCTCCTCATCAACGTTTCCGCCATCGGCGTCTTGGCCGATATCTCGCCACGCTCTGGCGTCGCAAAAATCATGTTTCAATGCGCCTCCTCGCTTCCTTTGGAGCGGTTACCTTCGCACCGCGATGGCCTGAACCTCGAATCTGGCCCCAAAGAGCAGGGTACCGGCCCCCAGGAACGCGCGCGCCGGAAATTCCTTCGTGAAGTAAGTCCGATAGACCCGGTTAAAGGCGTCGTAGTTTGCGACGTCCGAGCAAAAGATTTGGACCGTCACCAGGTCATCCATCGACATCCCGACCTGCGCCAGAGTGGCCTTAATGTCGTTGAGAACGAGCCGGGCCTCTTCAGCTGCGGTCGCAGGCACGCGGCGATCGGGGGTGAGCCCAATCTTCCCGGCAAGGTAGAAGGTATTGCCGGCCAGGACCCCCCCGCTGAACGGGCCTGCGACAGTGTCCGCGGTCGTTCGCGGATCGACATATCGCCGGGCTTCCTGCGCCTGAATGGCACTTGGGGCAGCCATCAGGAGGAGTCCGGTAACACAGGGTGCAGCAAGCGCCAGGCGAATCATGAATCCTCCGGGAAAGGGCAGGGTGGTGACACCGACCGATCTTCCGCCCGAAACCTGCGGGGCGCAAGATCGATCCGCTAGATGGCAGGTCGGTGGCCTGGCGCAACCCACATCGAAGCGGGTAACCTCCGGTCGAAACCTCGAGAACAGGTGGCCCGTGCACTTCCAGACTTATTGCTTGGTTGCGGTTCTCGTAGCGGGAAGCGCATCGCCCGTCACTGCGCAGCAGGC
>JBDTOH010000439.1:0-5097 GCA_039933355.1 Gemmatimonadota bacterium
AACAACGGAGCCGCGTTGAACGCACACATTTTCGACTCGACACTGTGTCCTTAGGACACAGCGTCGTCGGCTCCGCTTCCACCCCGGTGTTATTCCCAGATCGGCGGCCGCCGCACTTGGTCGGTCTTCATGGCTGCCTCGACTCATTGCTGCGCCGACAGGCCGGCCTTAGCTTCGGCGCATGTTGGATCTCCAGGGCCGCACCGCGGTGGTCTGCGGCGGTACTCAAGGAATCGGGTTCGCAGCGGCGCGGCTCCTCGCCCACGATGGGGCCACGGTAGTCATCGTCGCGCGCGATCCGGGCCGCCTCGCCAAGGCGAGAGCCGAGCTGCCGACGCCGGTGGACCAGGCCCATCGGACGGTCACGGCCGACTTCGCTGAGCCGGAGCTGGTGCGCGCCGCCATCCAAGCGGACTTGGCCGCCCATGCCGGAGCCGAGATTCTGGTGAACAACACCGGCGGCCCTCCGGGCGGCCCGATCACAGCGGCCACGGCAGACGAGTTCCTCGCCGCGTTCAAATCCCATCTGATCGCGAATCACCTCCTCGCCCAGGTCATGCTCCCTGGCATGCGGCACGCGGGTTATGGGAGGATCGTCAACATCGTCTCTACCTCGGTCAAGCAGCCCCTCAAAGGCCTTGGCGTCTCGAACACAATCCGCGCCGCGGTGGCCGGCTGGGCCAAGACTCTCGCGATGGAAGTCGGGCCGGACGGCATCACGGTGAACAACGTCCTTCCCGGTGCGACCCGCACCGGCCGGCTCGAGAGCATCGTGGCCAACCGGGCGAAATCGAGCGGGACCGCCGCGAGCGAGATCGAGAGGCAGATGGAAGCCGAGATTCCCATGGGTCGCTTCGGCACGCCGGACGAGATCGCGGAGGCAGTGCGCTGGCTCGCGTCGCCCGACGCGAGCTACGTCACCGGCATCAGCCTCGCAGTCGACGGCGGAAGGACGTCCGTGCTGTGAGCCTGCCGGCCATTCCGAATTACATCGGCGGCGAGCTGGTCCCGCCCGCGGCCGGCGACTATCTCGAAAACATCGAGCCCGCGACCGGAGCGGCATACTCGCTGCTTCCCGACAGCGGCGAGCCCGACGTAGAGGAGGCCACCGAGGCCGCACTGCGCGCGTTCCCCGCCTGGTCCCATCTGCCGGCAGAGGAGCGATCTCGCTTTCTGCTCGCGATCGCGCAAGGGATCGAGAACCGGATCGACGAGTTCGCGCGGGCGGAGTCGATCGACACGGGCAAGCCGATCGCGCTGGCGCGGGCAATGGACATTCCGCGGGGCATCGCGAATTTCCGGTTCTTCGCGACCGCCATTCTCCACACCCGTTCCGACGCGCACGTCACCGATTACGCAGCGGTCAACTACACCCTCCGGCGCCCGCGGGGCGTGACCGGCCTGATCTCGCCGTGGAACCTGCCGCTCTATCTCCTCTCCTGGAAAATTGCGCCCGCGATCGCGACCGGGAACACGGCGGTGGCAAAGCCGTCGGAGCTCTCGCCGATGACCGCGTCGCTCTTGGCCGAAGTGTGCCGCGCGGTGGAGCTTCCGGCGGGCGTGCTCAACCTGGTGCACGGACTCGGCGCGAAAGCCGGCGCGGCGCTCGTGGCGGATCCCGTCGTGCGGACGATCTCGTTCACGGGCGGCACGGCAACCGGGGCGGCCATCAGCCGAACGGCAGCGCCGGCGTTCAAGAAGCTGACCCTCGAGTTAGGCGGGAAGAACCCGACCATCGTCTTCGCCGACGCCGACCTCGACGACGTGATGCCCACGATCGTGCGCTCGGCGTTCGCGAACCAGGGGCAGATCTGTCTCTGCGGGTCGCGGATCCTGGTCGAGCAATCCGGGTTCGATCGCTTCGTGGAGCAGTTCGTCGCGCGGACCAAACGGCTCGCGATCGGCGACCCGCTCGACCCGACGACCGAGGTCGGCGCTTTGATCAGCGCCGCCCATCGGGAGAAGGTCGAGGGTTACATCGCGGTGGCGCGGCACGAGGGTGGACGGATCGTAACCGGCGGCGGGCGGCCGGAGAAGCTGCCTCACCGCATCGCCGGCGGATTCTTCGTCGAGCCGACCGTGATCCTCGATCTTGCCATGGGGTGTCGGACCAATCAGGAAGAGATCTTCGGACCGGTCGTCACAATCACGCCGTTCCGAGACGAGGCCCACGCGGTCGAACTGGCCAATCAAAGTCCGTACGGCCTCGCGGCATCGGTGTGGACGAACGACCTTCGCCGCGCGCACCGGGTCGCCGATCAGGTGAATTGCGGAACGATCTGGGTGAACTGCTGGCTGTTCCGCGATCTCCGGGTGCCGTTCGGCGGGATGAATCAGAGCGGCGTCGGGCGCGAAGGCGGCGAGGAAGCGATCCGGTTTTTTACGGAGGCGAAGAATGTGTGTGTGAAGGGGTAGGACGTGGGGACGGGGGACAACGAAACATTCGCTGGGGTTAACGGAGGGGTGGATGGCTGAAGGACGGGAGCCGATTGTGAGTGGGCGGGCGCCGGCACCGGTCGGGCCCTATCCACACGCGCGCCGCGTGGGCAATCTGCTGTTTCTCTCCGGGATCGGATCGAGAACGCCGGGAACCAATGCGATCGCCGAGGGGATCGAGGCGCAGGCGCGGCAGTGTTTCGCGAACATCCGGATCATCTTAGAAGACGCGGGCGCTCGCTGGGAAGACATCGTCGACGTCACAGTCTTCCTCACCGACATGTCCGGCGACTTCGCCACCTTCAATCGAGTCTATGCCGAGCACTTCCAGACCAACCAGCCGACGCGGACGACGGTCGGGGTGGTGGCGTTGCCTACCAAGATTGCGGTGGAACTGAAGGTCGTGGCGGATGTAGGGCTCAGGAGTTAGGGATCAGGGAACTGCCTAACACTCGCGATCCCGGCCTGCGCCAATGCCTTGGTCCCTACGCCCCAATACCTAAGCCCTGATCCCTGCTCCGGAGTACCGCCCTCACCGGGCTCGCGTCGAATCCTTCCAGCTTGAGCGGCAGCGCGATCAGCTCGTAGAGCCCTTCCGGAACATCCCGCAGGACCAAGCCCTCCAGGATCGCCATGTCGGCCGCGAGAAACTCCCGATGTGAGGGGATCTCTCTCGAGTCGATCAGGTCTACGCTGGGCGTGTCGATGCCGATGAGGACGACGCCCTCCCCCGCGAGGTCGCGGACCAGGGCCGGCTCGAGCGCCGCGAAGTCGCGGTTGAAGACGTTAGGATCGGGAAAGGTGCCGGTCGCGATCAGGACCCGGGGCGCCTCGATCGTCGCGGGAAGCCGGTCCCGGCCCACTCGGGTCCCCCGCTCCACGGGCGCATGGACAACCTGACACAAGCCGACGTACAGCTCGAGCCGCCGCAGCTCGATCGTCGGCGCATCCAACCCATAGTGGCTCGGCGCGTCGGCGTGCGCACCGAGATGCGCTGTCGCCCGCATGGTCGAGAGCGTGACCGAGTCGCCCCGCGCGATCTCCAGCATCATCTCCCGATGCAGCGGCGTGTCGCCCGGCCAGACGCCGGTACGCGGGGAGAGGAGCGGCGTGATGTCAAAGATCATCGGAAGCCGGAAATCGGAAGCCGGAAATAGGGGAGCGCGAGCTCACCCTGAGAAATGCCGTCATAGCCAACCCTCGCGTTGAAGCCGCCGACTTCCGACTTCCGATTCCCTACATCCTGTATCGCACCGCCCAGAGGTCCGGAAACAGCTGCTTGAACAGCGATTGCTTGAGGAACTCGATGCCCGGGGAGCCGCCCGTGCCGGTCTTCGCGCCGATCGTGCGTTCCACCAGCTTGATGTGGCGGTAGCGCCATTCCTGGAACCCTTCGTCGAAGTCCGTCATCAGCTCGAACAGGATCACCAGCTCGGGCTGGGTCTGGTACGCCCGGAAGATCTCGGCCTGCAGCGATTCGTTAGGCTGGGTCGGGAGGGTCACGTCCCGGGTGAGCAGCTCCTCCGGCACCGTGAGCCCGCGCTGGCCCAAGAACCGGTAGAAAGCGTCTACCACGCTCGGCTCGTGGAGCCGGCGGTCGGGACCGGCGCGCTCGCCGCTCGCGGGCGGGATCGCGCCGGTAACGGTCGCGCGCTTGTAGCCGAAGACGAACTCGAGCTCGCGGAACTGAAAGGACTGGAAGCCGGACGCCGTGTCGAGCCGGTCGCGGAACGAGGCGAACGACAGCGGCGTCATCGTCTCGAGGATGTCGAGCTGGCTCACCAGCGTCTTCATGATCGTTCGAATCCGCTTGAATGTCGCGATCGCCCCGTAGAGATCGTTTGCCGGAAAATCCCGGCGGACCTTCTCGGTCTCGTGCAGCATCAGCTTGAACCAGAGCTCGTAGACCTGGTGGATCACGATGAACAGCATCTCATCGTGCTCCGCCGGTTCCGAGCGGGGCTCCTGAAGGTCGAGGAGGTCCGGGAGCTTCAGATAGCTGGAATACGTGACCGCCATAACGGGAGCTTCAGCGTTCGGGGTGGGCGAGAGGCGCGCTCGGGCTCATAATAAGAGGATGGCCACCACCGCGGACAGGGCCAGCACCAGCCCGATGCCGATCGCCTTGAGCGCCCGCTCCTGACGCTCCGCCTTGGCCTTTGCCTCGGCGTACGGGATGGTGCTGAAGGAGATCATCGGATAGAGCGGGACGAACCATCGGGGGAAGAGCTTGTGGAGCAGCTTATCGAGGCGCTTCTTGGCCAGGAAGAGCGGCGAGGCGACGTGGTCCCGCATCTCGTGGAAGTTCGTGATCGCGAGGTCGGCGATGGCGTCGGCGTTGGGTTTGCGGACCGCCTCATAGCGCTCGAACGCCCGGGCGAGGCGGCCCGGGTTCGCGTCGATCGCCTCGAGCAGCGCGACGCCGTCCTCGAAGGCCGCGTTGGCGCCTTGACCGTAGAACGGGACGATGGCGTGGGCCGCGTCGCCCAGGAGGACGGCCCGTCCGTCCAGGTGCCAGGGGTGGGTCCGGATCGTGAGCAGGGCGCCGGTCGGATGCGAGAAGAAATCGTCGGTCAGCTCGGGCATCAGCGGGATCGCGTCGCGGAAATCCCGTTCGAAGAAGCGGACCACTTCGGCGGGCGTCGCGAGCGCATCGAACCC
>JBDTOH010000440.1:0-5067 GCA_039933355.1 Gemmatimonadota bacterium
TGCTGACGAAGCAGCGGGACGGTGATCGGCTCGACGTGCCACCGCGCTGACAGAGCCGACAACGGCTCGGCGAGACCTTCCGATCATACGGTACTACCTAGCCAACGCTCGACGGTATGACGGTATGACCCGACGACTCGACCGTCCCTGCATGTTAGGCACCCGCCGACAGGAGGGGTGCGCCCAGTAGGGCGGCATCGACCTCGATTCCGAGGCCTGGCCCGGTCGGTGCGGCGCCAAATCCCTTGACGCTCCGCGGCTGGTAGCCGGCGACGTGCTCGTTGGTCCAGTCGTTCATGAATGAGACGGTGAGCAGCGCTTCGGGCCGGGTGCTCGCCGCCAGATGCGCCGACGTGGCGGACACGATGTCGCCGCCCCACGTGTCCTCGATGGTCACCTGGATGCCGAGGTCCTGCGCGAGATCGCGGAGCAGCTTGGCCTTGGTGAGCCCGCCCACCTTCGACACCTTCAGATTGAACGCGCCCGCACCGCCCTCCCGCACCGCTTGGAGCAGCGTGGGCACGTCGTGCACGACCTCATCGTATACCATCGGCAAAGTCGTCCGTTTGCGGACCTCGATGCACTCCTCCATCGTGGGGCATGGCTGCTCGAGGTAGAGGCGGGGCAAATCCTCCATCAAGCGGGCCGCGGTGATGGCGTCGTTGAGCCGCCAGCCGCAGTTGGCGTCGGCCACAACCAGATCGTCGTCGCCGGTCGCGGCGACCACCTCGCGGGCCCGACGGCCGTCGACGGCCGGATCGCCTCCGATCTTGAGCTGAAAGCGGTGGATTCCTTCGGCCCGGCGCGCGAGTACGTAGTCGGTCATCTCGCTCGGAGAGCCCAAAGGCACGGCGATGTAGAGAGGAAACCGATCCTGGCGGAGACCGCCGAGCAGGGTCGTGATGCTCACGCCGAGAGCGCGGCCGGTCACATCCCAACAGGCGACGTCGATGGGGCTTTTGGCGTACTCATGGCCCATCAACGCGCCGTCCATCGCGTCGTTGACGGAGGCGAGATTCATCGGGTCGAGCCCCACGACGGCCGGCGCCAGCAGGGCGAGGGCGGCTCGGGCGCCGCCCGCGTGTGAGGCCAGATAGGTGGTCCCGAGGGGGCACACCTCGCCCCAGCCGTGAAGGCCGGTGTCGGTGGTGACTCGCACGATCGTGGACGCCAGCGAGTCGATCACCCGGCCGCCGGACATCACGTACCGGCCGTGGACATAGGTGAGGCCGAAGTCGAACACGTCTACCCTGGCTATGCGCATCGGTTGCTCCGGTGGAGATGTCCTTGGAAACCCCTGATCGTGGGGTCCCCGCCCGCCGCTCGCAGACTTTGGATGACTGGGCAAAATAGGCGGGTCGACGGTGCCGTGATCTGTTCTGAGGGGTTCCTACGCTCTCTTGGTTAGGAGGCAGCCCCGCTCACCCTGGAGACCAGAAAATGCCCCACTCTCGCCGACTCGGCGCCCTCGCCCTCGTCCTCGTACTTGTTGGCTGCAAGAAGACTCCAACCGAGTCATCGCCGCCGCCGCCACCCCCGCCCGCCGCCACGGTCCAGTCGGTCACCGTCTCGCCCACGACCGCCACGCTCAGCTCTCTCGGTGAGACCGCCACGATCGTGGCCGAAGTCCACCTCTCCAACGGCACGGTCGGCAACCAAGCCGTCACCTGGACCAGCTCGGCGGGTAACGTGGCCACGGTGTCGGCGGGGACTGTGACCGCGGCCGCCAACGGTCAAACGACCATCACCGCGGCAGTTGGCTCAATCAACGCCACGGCCAGCATCACCGTCGCTCAGGCGGTCGCCTCCGTCAGGCTCCTTCCGGGCGACACCGTTGTCAAGAGCGTCGGCCAGCTCCGCGGCACCGCGCTCGACGCACGGAACAATCCGGTCGCCAACGCCGCCCTCCAATGGCAGTCGCTCACACCGCTGATCATCACTGTGGACCAGAACGGCAACCTCACGCCTCAATCCACCGGGGTTGCCCGGGTCCGGATCTCGGCGGGAACCCAGACCGCCACCGCGCTGGTCCGGACCGTCTGGAACGTGACCCAGCTGAGCGATCTGTTCCCGCTGTTCGAATACACCTCGACGACCGGTCAGCGACGGGCGATCTCCGACGTCAGTCAGACGCACGCGGACGCGCGGGCGGCGGTGATGGGGCCGGTCTGGGACTATCTCACCACCGTCCTGCCCACCAGCGGCTCGAACGCCACGGACATGTACTTCACGACCTGGCCCCAGATCTGGACCGAATTCATCCCGTTCTGCGGCGGTCAGTTCTTGGTCGACCAGATCAACTGGACCTCATGCGCGAACCCGAACCGGAAGCACTTCCTGATTCCGCCGGGGCAACAGCCCAACGACTATGCCGAGATCGTCCGGTTCCTCGGCCGACAGTTCATGGTCGCGAGCCACACGGCGAGCCAGCAGTTCCCCTGGTTCATGGAGGGGTTCACCCAATGGCTGGCGGGCGGCACGGCTCAAACGGACGGCACCTCGGGCAAGGCGCGCGTAGTCTCGATCAATGACTTCAAGACCGGGGACACGCAGGCGACCCTGGCTCCGCTCAACGATCTGATGCACCTGGCATCGGCGGACTTCTACGCGAACCTGCCGCAGCGAACTCCGGTCGCGGTTCGGATGGCCCAGGGCGTCGTCTTCGTGAGCTATCTCGCTACCGAGACCCAGTCCTCGGCGCTGTGCCAGGTCTTCGACGCGATCCGAGCGACTCCCGGCGCAGGCCTCAGCAACGACGGGCTGATCCAGCTGATCGTGGCCGCGACGGGCAAGACGGTCGCACAGCTCGAGGCGGGCTACCTGGCCCATGGGCGGGCGCTCGCGGGCGGGGCAGCGGCCCTGGAGACGATCGTGGCCACTGGCTGCACGGCGTGAGCATGGGGGCTCATGGTGATCGTGAGTCTGTGCGGCCACTTCACCCGGCTAGTGCTCCAGGTTTGCCTCGCGGGGACCTAGGACGGGGAGTACGGATACAGCGGATGGGCTGATGGAGCTGATCGATGAAACACGGTTATGGCTCAGTGCTCATTCGATCTCGGGATCGAGTATTCCGGCGGGCTTCGGCGGGTTATGGGCCTAAGGGGCACAAAGGTCTGAAACGCGAGACTCGAGGCCGGCAAGTGGTTGTAGACCTGGCTGCTTGCTCGTCGGTTCAGTCGGTCGCTGCACTTGATCTCTGCGACCGACTTGTCGTAAACCAGTATGGGCGGGGCTTGCGCGGGCCGGACTGTAGCCGCGCAGGCTTCTCCTTCGACAACGGCGCCTCAGCGTGCTGGAAGGACCGGGCGAAGGACAAACTTGGCGGATGTCTAGCAGGACCAACCGCCACGGGCGTCCGACCGTTTCAAACTTCCCCTCCCGGCCATCCGTAGGGGCAGCAGGACCTTTCTCCGAGGACACATGAAGGGCGCCGCCGTCTTCCTGCTGCTGCTCCTGAATGGAGCGGGCCCCGGTCCTTCGCCCCACCAAGCCTCTCCGACTCCGATGGTTCGCGTGTCAGGCGCTTTTTTCGCTCTCTCCGTCGCGGATCTCGGAGCGAGCACCGAATGGTACTCGAGCAAGCTCGGACTCCGGGTGGTGCTTCAATCGCCACGCGCGAACGGGGCCGCTGTCACCGTGCTCGAAGGAGACGGCCTGATGGTGGAGCTGATTCAGCACGAGAATGCAGTTCCACGTCCCAAAGCCGTTCCGGATCTGACCGACCCGATGCTGCTCCACGGCTTCGTCAAGGCCGGCTTCGTCGTCGAGGCCTTTGACCAAGTCGCGGCACTGCTCCGAGCCCAACGGGCGGAGATCGCCTTTGGGCCGTATCCCGCCCGATCGGGCCAACGCGCGAACCTGATCGTCAAGGACAATGCCGGGAACCTGATCCAGATCTTCGGCAAGTAGAGCGGCCCAGCCTACGGGCTCCATCGCCCCGTCCCGAAATGACCGACGAACAACTAGGTTCACGGGTCCGCTCCCTTGCCGAGGAGCCCCGGACCCGTCGCTATGCCGCGGCCGGAATGAGATCGTCACCCATCGGAGCGGTCGATGAGCGCGTACGTGATTTTTGACGTCGACATTCGAGACATGACTCGATACCAGGAGTACATGAAAGCAGTCAAGCCCGCGATCGAGGCAGCGGGTGGACGCTACCTGGCACGGGGTGGGGCACACAAAGTCTACGAGGGAGACTGGCAACCGCACCGGATCGTGCTGTTCGAGTTTCCCTCGATCGCGGCCTTCGAATCGTTCTACAACGGCGAGCTGTATCGAAGCTTGAAACCGCTCCGCGAGGAGTGCAGCTCCGCGCGGCTGGTCAGCGTGGAAGGTATCGGTTCGTGACCCTGGGGCCGCGTCTCGTGACACGACGGGCACGGTGGTCGGCATCTCTCGGGCACGACCCGGTGGGCGATCAACAGCTCGGCATCGATTGAGATGATGACGTTGCGAATCCGATGGCGTCTCCTCGGCGCAATGGCCCTGGTGTCGGCCGCCTCGCCGGCGTCGCGCCTCGAGGCCCAAGAACGGGCCGACTCGCTCCACTCGAAGATCCTCGACGAACAACGTTTCCTCCAGGTCTATCTTCCCGCGGGTTACGACTCGTCGGCGGCCCGCAAGTACGACGTCGTGTACGTGCTCGACGGCGAGATGCTCGCGCGTTTCCTTCCACCGATCGCCGCCTTCGAGGAATCCAACGAGCTGATGCCGCCCGTCATCGTTGTCGGCATCAAGAATGCCTTCGTTCCCTCGGTCGGCCAGAGCTCGAGAGAGCGAGATCTTCTCCCCGCCCACGTCGAGGATTCACCGCTCTCGGGCGGAGCCGACACCTTCGCCAAGTTCTTGAAGGATGAGCTGATCCCGTTCATCGCTCGGCGCTACCGGACGAGCGGAACGAACATCCTGTTCGGGCATTCCTACGGCGGCCTCTTCACGGTTTATCTCCTGCTCACTCAGCCCACTCGATCTGAGCCGGCTCAGTGCGCCCGGGCCGATTGCCTACGGCCTCCAGGGGTACCTGCAGGTGGAGAGGGCGGGTTACTACACCTTCCTCCTCGAAGCGGA
>JBDTOH010000441.1:0-5053 GCA_039933355.1 Gemmatimonadota bacterium
GAAAGCGCGCTCCCCCCGCAGGATGGTCTCCGATTCCTCCACATGGGCTCGGCCTTCGAGTACGGGAGCGTCGAGGGAGCGGTCTCCGAGGGGACGTCCTGTCGGCCGCAGTCTGATTACGCCGAGACAAAGCTCGACGGCACCGGCCGCCTGGTGAAGCTCCACGCAGAGGGGCTCCCAGTCCTGGTCCTTCGAGTGGCGACCGTCTACGGTTCGGGAGAGCACCCTCACCGGCTGTTGCCGACGCTCATCAGAGCGGCGCAAACCGGTGAAACGCTATCGTTTACGGCAGGGGAGCAGGAGCGGGATTTCACCTACATCACCGACGTGGCCGAGGGATTGGTTCGGGTGCTGGCGAAGGGGGTACCCCCCTGGCCGGTCGCAAATCTGGCCACGGGCAGACTCCACCAAGTCCGCGAATTCGTCGGTTGCGCACAAGAAATGCTAAGGCTTCGACCGGATCAGGTGGCGTTGGGCGGGCTGCCGTACCGGCCCGACGAGGTGTGGCAAGGACCGATCGACACTTCTCGGCTCGATTCCTGGCTCGGCTGGCGCCCAGCGGTCTCCATTGAGACCGGGATCCGAGCCACGATCGCAGATTCGTAAGCTCACGTCAGGAGGGCTGGTGCAGGGTATTGAGGTCCGATTTGCCCCGGGACGCTCCGAATGGACGCCGACCGTGTCGCTCGCCATGCCCTGCTACAACGAGGAGGCGTGCCTCGCTGAGACCGCCCCGCAATTGGTCGAGGCCTTCCTCGCAGAGGGCATCGACTTCGAGCTCGTCTTAGTCGACAACGGTTCCAAGGATCGCACCAGCGCCATCATCGACGACCTCATGGCCAAGGGCCTTCCCATCACCAAGGTGTCGATCCCGGTAAATCGGGGGTACGGCGATGGTATCGTTCGCGGCCTCGAAGCTTGTCGGGCCCCGCTCATCGGATATCTCTGCGCGGACGGACAGGTCGCCCCCCAAGATGTCGTCCGTGCCTATCGCCTCACCGCCGAGCGCGAGGAACGAGTGCTCGCGAAGGTCCGCCGGCGGTTCCGGCAGGACAGTGTGAAGCGCAAAATCGTATCGATCATCTACAACGGCTTGATGCAGGGCGTCTTCGGATGGCTGGGCGCAATCGACATCAACGGGAGCCCAAAGATCTTCTCGCGTCAGGCCTTCGCCGCGATGAAGCTTCGATCCGACGACTGGTTCCTCGACCCCGAGCTCATCCTCAAGGCGAGGGAGCTCGGGCTCCGCGTCATCGAGATCGATGTCGAGGGGTACGCCAGGTACGGCGGCGCGTCACACGTGCGGCGCCAGACGATGGTCGAGTTCCTGAAGAACATCTGGTACTATCGCACCAGCGGCTACATGAAGCAGTGGCGGGCCGAGTCGGCGGCGTTCCGGGAAGAACGGCGGAACGACCTGATTCCTGAGCGGCCTCACGGGGCGCCGCTGTCTACCAGGCCACTCCTCGAGCGGGTTCAAGTCTTCGAACAGCGCCGGGTGGAAGACAGCCGCGGGTTCCTTCAGAAGATTCTGACCGCGTCGCAGGTCGGAGGGAAAGTCCCCCAGGGCGAGGTCTACGTTACAGCGGCGCTGCCCGGGGAATCCAAAGGTCACCACTTCCACCGCCGCATGGGCGAATGGTTTGCCGTGGTGCAGGGAACCGGACGATTGCTGCTGCGCGATGTAGCAACCGACGAGCGCCGCGCTGTCGAGTTTGGAGCGCAGCGTCCGAGGACGATCTATGTGCCCGCGGGTCTCGCGCATGCGGTGGAGAACGTGGGGGCCGATGTGCTGATCTGCGTGGCGTGGGCGGAGCGGGAGCACGATCCGACGGATGTCTTCCCGATGCGCGCCGACGAGGTCGCGGCACCGGTTGGAGCGGCGACGGCCTAGCCTCGTTCCGGCTTGCCCGCTGATCTCGGGAGATCGGACGGGCGACGTTAGGCGAGGTGGGACCTTCCGGACATCGGTCAGCAGTTTACCTGGTGGAGCGCCTCAGACGGACCGGTCGTACTGCTCGATCTGTGCCTCGGTCAGTCGCTTGCCGGATGTCGGATCGCGGTGGAAATCCCGATACCATTGAACGGTCAGGGCGACGGTCCGCCCAAAGTCCAGCCGCGGCTGCCAACCGAGCCGGAGACGGGCCTTGCCCCAGTCGAGGGCGAGGAAGGTCGCTTCGTGGAGGCCGGGCGGCGTTGTGGCGAGCTCGAGCCGACCCCCGCCCCATTCCTGAACCACCGCCTCCGCCAGCGCTTGGACCGGCACCGAGCTGCTCTCGGCGGGGCCGAAATTCCATCCTTCCGATGCCGTCGCCGGGGCTTCGAGGAGTCGCTGGCCCAGCACGAGGTAGCCGTTGAGCGGCTCGAGCACGTGCTGCCAGGGTCGGATCGCATGGGGAGCCCGGATCGGAATCACCTCATCCCGGGTCAGACCGCGGATCAAGTCGGGAACGATCCGATCCTCGGCCCAGTCGCCGCCGCCGATGACGTTGCCGGCCCGGGCTGTTGCGATGGCGGCGCCCCCCTCGAAAAACGACGCTCGATAGGCAGCCGTGACGAGCTCCGCGCAGCCCTTGCTCGAGCTATACGGGTCCCGCCCTCCCATCGGGTCCGGCTCCCGGTAGGCATGCGGCCACTCCCGGTTCTCGTAGCATTTATCGCTGGTGACCACGAGGACCGCGCGGACCGACGGCACGCGTCGAACGGCGTCGAGGAGGTGCGCCGTGCCCATCACGTTGGTCGCGAACGTCCCGATCGGATCGTGATAGGACCGGCGCACCAAGGCCTGCGCGGCGAGGTGGAACACGATTTCAGGTTGCGCGGCGCGGAGGGCGGCTTCGAGATCGTTCAGATTGCGGAGATCGGCAAACGTCGACTCCATTCCTTCGCCTACGCGGCCCGCCTCGAAGAGCGAGGGTTCCTCGGGGGGGAGCGCGAAGCCGGAAACTCGGGCGCCCAGCATCTTGAGCCAGGTTGCGAGCCAAGCGCCTTTGAAGCCCGTGTGCCCGGTGACGAAGATGGAGCGGCCCCGGTAAAAGCCGCTCTCGGCGAAAGCTCTCACCAGGTTTTCCAAGGGGCCTTGCCGGAGGCCCAAAGAGACTCGAGCAGCTGTTTCTCACGGATTGTGTCCATGGGCTGCCAGAAACCGGTGTGGCGGTAGGCGTAGAGCTGCTGGTCGCGCGCGATATGCTCGAGGGGTGCGCGCTCGAGAATGCTCTGATCGTTTTCCAGGTAGTCGAAGATCTTGGGTCCGAAGACGAAGAACCCCCCGTTGATCCACCCCTCGGACGTCTGCGGCTTCTCGGAGAATTCCGCGATCCGGTCTTCGTCGAAGAGGAGCCCGCCGAACCGAGCCGGTGGGCGGACCGCGGTCACCGAAGCCGCCTTGCCGTGCGCGTTGTGGAAGGCCACCAGTTTGGTGATGTCGACGTCGCCGACGCCGTCCCCATAGGTCGCCATGAAGGTCTCGCGTCCGATGGTCGGAGCGAGTCTGAGCAGCCGTCCGCCGGTCATCGTTTCGAGGCCGGTATCGACCAGCGTCACTCTCCAGTCGGGGGATTGAGACATGAGCGTGCTACAGGATCCGTCCCGGAGGTTCACGACCAGATCGGTGCTGTTGTAGTAGAAATTCCTGAAGTACTCCTTGATCACCTCGCTCTTGTAGCCGCAGGCGATGATGAAGTCGCGGAAACCGTGCGACGCGTAGATGTTCATGATGTGCCAGAGGATCGGGCGCCCGCCGATTTCGACCATCGGCTTGGGCCGGGTCGACGTCTCCTCGGAAAGGCGGGAGCCGAGGCCCCCCGCTAGGATAACAACCTTCATGGCATGGTCTCGCGAAGCGGAGAACGGTTGACGTGGGCGAGCCGTAGGCGGGGCAAGCGCTGTGCCGCCGAACGGGAAAGGGACAGATTCGCGCCTGTCGCGCTGGACCTCTAGGGTGCGGGCCGGGCCTGCAATTTGCTCGGCGTTTGCCCCAACAATGCTACAATCAACCGATCACTCGGGGCAATAACGCAGCATGTGTTGGGCAGCCTCGTCATCGCCACTTAGTTACGACTTCCGGGAGCAAACATTTGTCGAGTAACGGTTTATCGTTCTACCGCGGCAGAAATCTCGCCCTTGGAGGGCTGTAATTGTCCTTCGGTACCACAAGCAGGCGATGGATTCGCGCAACGGTACCCCTCTGGGTGCGCCGCAGGGTCGCGGTGACGGTCGGGCGCCAGCAATGGATCGCGGGACGCTATTGGTGGGTGCTCGAGCTGCTTCGGGACCTCGCCGATCGCGACCCGAACGAATTCCATCGGTTTCTCTGGTCGCATCACTTGGCCTACGCCGAAACGTACGACATCGCCCAACGCTTCGGCGCCGCGAATCTCCATCCGAGCCGGCGAATCTTCTTCGACGATCTCGTCGCGGCGCTGTCGGCTCGCGGAAAAGAGCCGGCTGCGATTCGGAGCGTCTTCGAGGCTGGCTGCTCGCTCGGATACCTGCTCCGGCACCTCGAGACGGACGTCTTCACGGCGGCGCCCGTGCTCGAGGGAAACGACATCGACCGGTTCGCCGTTCGGCAGGGGCAGGACCATCTCAACGACCTTGGCTCGAAGGTTCGGCTCCACGCCGCCGACCTCACCGAGCTGCCCCGGGTGTTCGCCGGGCGTCGCTTCGATGTGGTCATGGCGGCCGGCGTGCTCATGTATCTCCAGGAGGGCGACGCTCGCAAGGTGGTCGAGGGCCTTCTCCGCGGGACCGGTTCCGTCCTTGCTTTGGCCGGCCTTGCAGATCCCGACCGCGACAATTTTGAGCTGACGCAATCCGGCCTCCGCGACCGCGACGGCACGTTCATCCACAACCTCGACCGGTTCGTCGCCGACGCCGGGGGGCGGATTATCTCTCGCCGGTGGGACGGTGCCCGCCAAGTCGACGGCAACACAATCTATTTCGTGTTCGCCGAGCCGGGATCGGCCTGATGAGCGGGATTCCGCTCGGGTTTCGGCTCGCGAAGCTCTCGGCACGGCTCCAGCGCTCGTATGCGGCTCGCTTTGGCGAGAAC